>NZ_JBHYTK010000043.1:0-51636 GCF_042749255.1 Streptomyces sp. NPDC059524
TCGCGCAGTTCCCCGCGCCCCTGAGATGCACACCCTTCGGGTGGCATCTCCCCGAGGAAGGCGCAGCCTTCCCAGGGGCGCGGGGAACTGCGCGAGCAACCCCCACTAAGCCGCACTCGGCAACGAACCGGTCGGCCCAGTCGAGACGCCGATCGCCCGCGCGGCGGCCACCTCTTGGCGGACGGGTTCCAGGACACCCTCGGGCGACCCGGGGTCACCGAAGTCGGCCCGGACCTCTTCGAGGACCACAGACTCCCGCAGCCCCTCGGAGAGCTCCCGCAACTGCGCGGAAACCCGGCTCACCTCCGCCGAAGAAGGCGGAGGTGAACCATGCCCCACGCGCACCCGCGCAGCGGTCGTCGCGTCCACGATCCGCTCGACCGCCACGACGAGCGGCCACCACGCCGCCGCCCGCTTCCCCATGGGCGGCGGCTCGGTCAGCGCCCGCTGGAACTCGGCCCGGATCAGCGACAGGTCCCGGTACAGACGGCGCCGCATCCGCGCCCGCGCCGCCGTGTCCCGCTCCCCCGGCGCGCCGAACGCGCTGTCCACGTACGCCGCCGTGTCCCGCACCGCGTCCGCGAGCCGGTCCCCGATCCGGGTGTGCCAGCTCTCCGGCCACAGCAGATAGCCGACGACCAGCGCGATCGCGCAGCCCATCAGGCTGTCCAGCAGCCGGGGCCACAGCAGGGCCGTGCCCTGGTGGTTGAGGATGTCGGACAGGAGCAGGATCACGGGGGTGATGGCGGCGGTCTGGAAGGCGTAGCCGCGCGGGGTGAGGGCCGGGATCAGCGGGGCGAGCAGCATCATCACCGGCACGGACCACCAGCCCAGCGGCACCTCGGAGAGGACGGCCGCCGCGACGACGAGCCCGGCGGCCGTGCCGAGAGCGCGCAGCAGGGCCCGCGAGAACACGGACCCGAAGTCCGGCTTGAGGACGAACGTGATGGTCAGCGCCACCCAGTACGAGCGCGGCACGGCGATCAGCGACACGAGGGACTGCGCGATGCCGATGCAGAGCGCGAGCCGCAGGCCGTAGCGCCAGGAGGCCCCGGACAGCAGCACCCCGCGCGCCGCCCGCCGGGCCCGCACCCGCAGCGCGGCGGGCCGGCCGAGCCGGTCGGCGACGTTGGTGAAGTCGGCCTCGCCGCGCCGGGAGGCCACCTCGGCGGCGTGCCGCAGGGCCTGGTCGACGGCGCGGGCGGCGGGCCCTTCGGGGGCGGGCAGGTCGCGGGCCGCGCTCTCGGTGGTCCGCCCGGCGGCGACGGCCTCGGCGATCTCGCGGACGGCGGCCGGGATCCGCGGCGACAGCGGCACCCCGCACTGGTGGGCGGCGGGGGCCGCCTCCAGGACCGGGGTGAGGGCGTTCAACTGGCTGACCAGCCGGACCTGTTCGGGGTTGCGGCCGTGGGCGAGGGCGCGCCGGGCGAGGACGAGGTCGTAGGCCTGGTTGAGGGACTGGGTGACCGCGATGCGGGTCTCCGCGTAGCTGAGGTCGTCGGTGCCGGCGGCTTCGAGGAGGTTGGCGACGCTGCGGTACGTGGAGGCGACCGCGGCCCGTTCGGGCACGCCGCCGCGCAGCGGCCACGCCAGCAGGGCGAGCAGCAGGACGAGGAGGCCGCCGGTGAGGATCAGGAGCGGGGCGAGCCACCAGTCGCCGGGCATCGGGAGGCCCGCGCCGACCACGCAGTTCAGCAGGAGCAGCAGTCCGGAGACCGAGGCGACCGCGCCGATCGTGGAGATCATCCCGGAGACCAGGGCGACGGTGGTGACGACGGCGACGGCGAGCCGGCCCTGTCCGTACACCTGGGTGCCGAGGACGACGCCGAGGGCGCCGAAGAGCTGCGGCACGGCGATGTTCAGGATGCGCATCCGGTACGCGTCGGCCGTGTCGCCGACGACGCCGGAGAGGGCGCCGAGGGCGACGACGGCGCCGTACGTGAAGTGGTGCGTGGCGAGGCCCACCGCCAGGGGGGCGGCCAGGGCGATCGAGGCGCGGGCCGCGGCGGCCCACGGGACGGGGGCGCGCTGCGGCCGAAGCGTTCTGACCAGCCAGTCTGGAGGTGGCATGGGCCCATTATGTGGCGGGTCCGGCATCCGGCCCGGGTCGTTCCCGTGAACGCGCCTTCCTCCGACCACGGGCTCCCCGCGCCTCGGCGGGGACCGGCGGAACTACGGCGTCTTCCGGGCCCGCGCGGGCTCCTGGGCCAGCGCCCAGATCACGAACACCCCGATGCCGATGGCGATGACGGACCAGACCGGCGCGTAGGGCAGGAACAGGAAGTACTCGATGACGTAGAGCACGGCGAGGACGATGCCGACGCCGCGCGCCCAGTCCGCGCCCTTGAGGACGCCCCAGCCGGTGACGGCCACGAGGACGCCGATGACGAGGTGGATCCAGCCCCATGTGGTGAGGCTGAACTCGTAGACGTAGTCGCCGACGCGGCCGTACACGTCGTCCTGGGCGATGCCCGCGATGCCGTTGAGGACGCCGAGGATGCCGCTGGTCATCATCAGGACGCCGGCGAAGACGGCGCCGCCGGCCGCCCAGTCGGGGTTGCCGGGTCCCTCGCCCCGCGTGGGGTCGGGCTCGCGGCGGCGCTGCGCGGCGGACCAGGCGGCCGGGTCGGGGTCCGGGGCGGATCCGGGGCCGGGGGGCGGTGTGCTCTGGCTCATCGAGGCCTCCTCGCGACGGCGGTCCGCCCTGCACGGCGAGCCGCCTCGTGTCGTCAGGGGAATGCTCGTCCGGGCCGGACCTCGCGGCACTCCGCGCGCGGCTGTTCGGGTGACGCGGGGCCCGCCTTCGCTCTCGTCCCGGCGGCGGCCCGTGCGCGCCGGCCGGGCGGCCCGTACCGGCCGAAGGCCCAGGATCCGAGGGCGACGGCGAGGCCGGTCCCGACGAGGATCCAGGACGCGGTCCGCATCGACGAGGTCAGCGCGTCGTACACGGCTCCGGCGGCCGCCTTGTCGGCGTCGGTGTCCAGGTCGTCGAGGGTGAGGGAGCGGGCGATCGTGAGGGCGAGCAGCAGTGCGGCGGCGCCGAGCGCGACGCCGACGGCGGTCGCGGTGAGCGCCCGGCCCCGGCGCAGCGCGAGCAGCAGGCCCGCGACGGCGCACACGACGGCCGCCACCGGCAGCCAGATCCCGGCCACCTGCAGCATGTGGAACACCTCGCGCAGATCGGCGAGTTCACCGGCGGACAGGACGGTGATCTCGGTGTGGGTCACCGGGATCTGTTCGGCGAACGGCACGCCGTCGTCGATGAGCTGCTGCCTGACCTGCGCGGTGACGGGCGCGAGGTCGAGCGTGACGGCGCCGGTGCTGCCGTCGTCCAGGGCGTCCTGCACGGCGTCGTGGGCGGCCCGGTTCGCCGTGTCCCAGGCCCGCTGGAAGGTGGCGGTGCCGGTGAAGGAGACGACGGCGTCGTGCAGGTACTGGTCGACGGCGCCGACGAGCGGGCCCACGTCGAGGGAGCGCATGATCCCGGTGGTGACGGCGTCGGCGACCGCGTTCTGCACGTCGGGGTCGGTGGCGAGCGGCGCCATGGCCTCCACGTACCGGTCGCTGTCGCCGATCGCGTACTTCGCCCAGGTGGAGAGCGTGCCGAGGGGGACGAGGAGGCAGGCGAGGACGAGGAGGACGGGCGCGAGCACGCGGCGGACGGCGCGGGCGGAGGGGGCGGGGCGGGTCACCCTTCCCAGGCAAGACCCCGGCCGCGCGGGGCGCGACCGGGGCTCGTGCAGACGGACCAAACAGGGGTCACTTCCGGTTGTAGAGGCGCATCGTGACCGGCCCGAAGACGGCGACGAGGACGGCGGCCCAGCCCAGGGACCACAGCACCTCGTCGGTGGGCCAGTCGCCCTCCATGAGGCCGCGGACGGCGGAGGCGACGTGGGTGACGGGGTTGTTGTTGACGAAGGCCTGGAGCCAGCCGGGCATGGTCTCGGGCTTGACGAAGATGTCGCTGAGGAAGGTCAGCGGGAAGATCACCATCATGCTGACGCCCATGACGGACTTCTCGGTGCGCAGGAGCAGCCCGAACATCGTCCAGATCCATGAGAACGCGAACGAGAAGACGAGCAGCAGGGCCACGCCCGCGAGGACGCCGGGGAACCCGCCGTCCGGCCGGAAGCCCATGATCAGGCCGACGGCGAGCATGACGACGGAGGCGATCGTGTAGCGCAGGGCGTCCCCGAGCAGGTAGCCGACCATGACGGCCGGGCGCCAGATCGGCAGGGTGCGGAAGCGGTCGAAGACGCCCTTCTCGATGTCGGTGTTGACCGAGACGCCCGTGTACATCGTGATCATGACGACGGACATCACGAGGATGCCGGGCAGCAGGTACTGGATGTACTCGCGCGGGGAGCCGGCGAGCGCGCCTCCGAAGAGGTACGTGTACATCAGCACCATCATGATCGGGAACGCCGTCACATCGAACAACTGTTCTGGTACGTGTTTGATCTTCAGGACCGCGCGCCAGCCGAACGTGAGCGAGGCGGCGAGCGCGCTCGGGCGCCGCGGCCGCTCCGTGGCGACCAGCAGCGCGGCCAGCGAGTCGGCGCTGACCGGAGCGAGGTCCTGTGCCTCGCCCGTTCCGGTACCGGTGGCGGTGCTCATGCCGGGTCCTCCTCGGGGGTCCGGTCGGTCAGGGCCAGGAACACCTCGTCGAGGCTCGGCTGGCCCAGGGAGAAGTTGTCGACGGTGATGCCGGCCGCGGCCAGCTCGGCGAGCGCCCGGGACGCGGCCTCCGCGGCGCCCCGCCCGTTGCCCGCGCCGCCCACCCGCGCGGTGAGCGCGACCGGGTCCGGCTCCAACTGCACGGCCGCGTCGAGCACCCGCGCCAGCAGCCGCTCCGCCTCCGGCCGCAGGTGCGCGTCCCGCAGCCGTACGTGCACGGCGCCCGCCCCGACCGAGGACTTCAGCTCGCCCTTGGTGCCCTCGGCGATGACCCGGCCCCGGTCGATGACCGCGATCCGGGCCGCCAACTGGTCGGCCTCGTCCAGGTACTGCGTGGTGAGCAGCACGGTCGTGCCCTGCGCGACGACGGCCCGGACGATCTCCCACACCTGGTTGCGGCTGCGCGGGTCGAGGCCCGTCGTCGGCTCGTCCAGGAACAGCAGGTCCGGGGTGTTGAGGATCGACGCGGCGATGTCGATGCGGCGCCGCATGCCCCCCGAGTAGTTCTTCACCTGCCGGCCCGCCGCCTCGGCGAGCCCGAACGCCTCCAGGAGCTGCTCCGCGCGGGCGGCCGCCGACTTCCTCCCGTGGCCGGTGAGGCGCGCGAGCAGCACCAGGTTCTCCTGGCCCGTCAGATCCTCGTCCACGGACGCGTACTGGCCGGTCAGGCTGACCCGCGAGCGCACCGCGTCCGCCTCGCGCACCACGTCGTGCCCGAACACATGGGCCTCGCCCGCGTCCGGCCGCAGCAGCGTCGCGAGCATCTTCACCGTGGTCGTCTTGCCCGCGCCGTTCGGCCCGAGCACGCCGTAGACCGTGCCGGCCGGGACGCTCAGGTCGACGCCGTCCACGGCGCGGTTCTCGCCGAAGGTCTTGACCAGTCCCGCCGTCTCGATGGCGAGCCCGGTACGGGTCCTCGCGGCGGCTGCCGTGCTGCTCATGTCGGGATGCCCCTCTCGCGGTCACGTCACAGATGCAGACCCGCCCGGGCCCGCGAACTCATCGGCGTACGGCCCTGTTGCCACTGGGGCAGAAGTGGCTCCGGTGGAGCACTGGGCCGAACGGGTGTTTCCTGGGTGTGGGGAGCTAGGAGGACGATCATGCGCCGAACAACTCCGGCCATCGCCGCGGCCACGCTCGTCGCGGGCGGCGTGCTCGCCGTGACCGCAGCGGCCCCGGCCAGTGCGGGCAGCGGCGTCGTCTGGGGGACCGTCGTCTCCCAGAGCGAACTCAACGTCCGCTCGGGCCCGAGCACTTCGGACCCGGTCGTCACCCGGCTCGAACCGGGCGACCAGGACCGCATCGAGTGCGCGACCAACGGCTCTCGGGTGCACGGCGATCCGGCCTGGTTCTGGCTGATCGGCGCCCGCGGCTGGGTCAGCGCCACCTACATCGACACCGACGGCCGCTCCGTGCCGAGCTGCGAGACGCCGTGCCCGCCCGACCACCCGCAGCGTGACAGCCACAGCACCGACTACCGCGACAGCCCGACCTTCTGGTTCCGCTCGGAGACCAGCATCGAGTTCGGCGTCACGTACTGAGCCGCCGGCCGGCCCCGCACGGGGGGAGGCGCCCCGGAGGTCCTGGACCTCCGGGGCGCCTCCCGTGCTGCCGGTCGTCCCGGCGCCGTCAGACGTACTCGCTCGCCGAGTAGTAGCGGTAGTAGACCGCGATGAAGACGCCCGCCGCGATGAACGCGCCGAGGAACACCGACCACAGGATCCCGCCGTCGGCCAGGCTGTGCAGGAACCCGATCGAGACACCGGCCATCACGCCCCAGGCGCCCGCGCGGGCGAAGAAGTGCCGGCCCGCCTGCGCCGCCGACCACTGGTGGATGCCGAAGCAGAGCACCGCCACGAGGATGCCGGTGACGAAACCGAGCGCGATGTTGCCGCCGGTGACGGCCTCGCCGTAGCGCTGGATGTTCGCCGCCCAGAAGCCGTAGGCGGTTCCCGCGACGAACGGCAGGACCACGGCCGGACTGGTCGGGGCGAGTGCCGCGCCGCCGGGGCGCCGCCGGGATGCGGGTGCCGCGTGCTGAGCCATGTCGGGCTCCTTTCTCACGTCCCCCGGGACCCCTTTGGGCCCGGGTTCCCCGTCTTTCCATTGACCGCTCGCGGCGGGCGTAGTGCAACATGCGGGGCCGTCGGGCCCGTGTTTCGCTGGGCCCATGAACATCGTGCTGTTCGGCGCCACCGGCATGGTCGGCAGCCGCATCGCCGCCGAGGCCCTCGCCCGCGGCCACCGGGTCACGGCGGTCAGCCGGTCCGGCGGCTCCCCGCTGCCCGGCGTCACCGCGGCCGCCGCGGACTGCTCCGACCCCGTGAAGGTGGGCGAGCTCGCGGAGGGCCACGACGCCGTCGCCAGCGCCCTCGCGCCGCCACGCGACGGCTCGGACCCGACGCTGCCCTTCCTGGCCCTCAACGAGGCGCTGGTGGCGGGAGTGCGCAGGTCAGGGGTGTCGCGGCTGGTCGTGGTGGGCGGCTCGGGCAACCTGTTCGCCGAACCGGGCCGGATGCTCCTCGACCAGCCCGGCTTCCCCGACGACTACCGTGGCGAGGCCCTGGCCCACCGCGACGTCCTGACCTATCTGCGCACCGTCGACGACCTCGACTGGACCTGTGTGTCCCCGGCCGCGGACATCGCCCCCGGTGAGCGCACCGGCGAGTTCCGCGTCGGCGGCGACCGCCTCATGACCGACGAGCACGGCAACAGCCGGATCAGCGCCGAGGACTACGCGATCGCCTTCGTCGACGAACTCGAACGCGACGCGCACTCCCGGGGCCGCATGTCCGTCGCCTACTGACCCGGGGCCTCCCGTCCGGATCAGGCGCGGCCGAGGAGCTCCACGACGCGGTCGAGGGCGGCCGGGGCCAGATGCCGGCGCAGCGCCTCGACGACGTCCTCCGGGGTGCCCCGGCTGTCGATCTTGATTACGCCGTAATCGCGGCCGCCGCGCCGCTCGCCCCGGGCGGCCGGCACGGACGGGGCCGGCAGCGCGCCGTGGTGCCCCGGCAGTGCCTGGTCCTCGCGGGGGAGCCGGGCGATCCGCCGGGCGTCCTCGACCGAGACGCGGCCGTCCGCGAGCGCCTCCTGGATGTCCTCGCGCAGCTTCATCAGCGACAGGCGCTGCGAGACGAAGCCCTGTGTCTTGCCGATCCGGGCCGCGACCTGGCGCTGCGAGTACCCGTACGCGGTGATCAGGCCCTGGATGGCCTGCGCCTGCTCCAGCTCCGTGAGGTCGTCGCGCTGCACGTTCTCGATGAGCGCGTCCTCGTCGGACCGGCTGGCGTCGTCCCGCACCAGCACCGGCACCTCGTCCAGGCCCGCCATCCGGGCCGCCGCGAGCCTGCGGTGCCCGTGCAGCACGACGTACGGGGCCGCTCCGACGGCCTCCCGGTGGTGCGGGTGGGCGGCCAGGAACACGGCCGCCGGGACCACGCCGAGCGCCTGGAGCACCCCGCGCTCGCGCACCGTCTCGGCGAGTCCGTCCAGGTCGCGCAGCTCGTGGCGGGGGTTGTCGGGGTTCTCGGCGAGGTCGCCGACCGGCACCGTGAGCGGCGTGGTGTCGGGCCTGCGGCGCGGGCCCGGGGCGGTCGCCGCCGGGGTGTCCGGGCCCGTGGCCAGCAGCGAGGACAGATCCGTGCGGCGCCCCATCAGACGTTCACCTTCTTCTTCTTGGGCGTGCTCTTCGGCGCGCTCTTCGTGCGGGGCTTGCGCGCGGGCTTCGGGATCGCGGCGAGCCCCACCTCCAGGGCGAGCCGGAAGAAGTCCTCGCGGGCCTGGAGCGCGACGCGGTTGGCCCCGTACTGGGTGACGACCAGGCCGTCGGCGCTGGCCCGCGTGTGCAGCTTGTAGTGGCGCACGACGGTACGGGCCAGGGGCCAGCCCTGGGCCTCGACGAACGCGCGGGTCTGCGTCAGGTCGGCCTTGCCGTCGCGCGGGTCCCAGTTGTTGATGACCACGCGGAACGGCAGCCCGCGCGGCTTCACGACCCGTTCGATCGTGCGCTGCGTCGGCTGGAAGCTCAGCGGCTCCGGCTCGACCGGCACGATGACGTCGGTGGCGTTGGACAGCACGGCGCGCAGGGCGTCGGCGGCGGCGCCCTTGCCGAGGGGGTCGGCGCCGTCGTCCTCGGCGAGGTCGAGCCAGCCCGGGGTGTCGACGAAGACGTGCTGGGCGGACGGGATGCGGGACAGTGCGGCGAGGCCGGCCAGGTCGTCGTGGGCCTGCACGAAGTCGAAGGGCAGGTCCTCGCCGACCCGCTCGGACCACCACACGGCGGAGCCCTGCGGGTCGATGGACACGGCGACGACGGGCGGCTGCCCGTCGCCTCCGGCGCTCTTGGCGGTGCCGGCGCCGAGGACGTCCGCGGTGACGGCGGCGAGGTTCACGGCGAGCGTGGACTTACCGACGCCGCCCTTCTGATTGAGGATCACGTGTACGTGCGCCACGAGGTACTCCCGTATGGGGCGAGTTTGGGGGGTTTTGCTCGTGGTTACTTTGGCAGTGCGGGTTCTTTTGGGCGCGGGTACACGCCGTGCGTGGGGGCGGGAACGGGTGTGTCGGCGGCTGCGGGTACGTCGTGGCTGGTCGCGCAGTTCCCCGCGCCCCTGAAGGCATGCGGCTTCGCCGCGCCTTCCCCGCAGCCCCACCGGGGCGCACCCGGTCGCGAAGGGCCGGAGCTACGGTGAGGCCTCCAGGGACGGGGGTGTCATCGGGCGGACCGAACCGCCCGCCCAGCCCAGGACACCGAGCACCAGGAACGCGCCGAGCAGCATCTTCGCCGAGGCGCCCAGGAAGAGCGGCCGCGTCCCCGAAGGCCCCCGGACCACCCCGATCGCCGAGTCCACCGACCCCTGGTCGCCGAACAACCGCTTGGGGTACGCCGAGGACAGCAGCAGCATGTACGCCCCGACCCGCATCCGATAGCGCAGCACCGCCGCACTCGCCCCGAACAGCGGCAACGGCATCCGCCCGAGCGCCAGCACCACCAGCCATGTCACGAACGACACGGCCCACCACCCGGCCGTCACCAGCGCGCACACGAGCGCCGCGGGCAGCACGAGCGGCAGCCGGAACAGCACGGCGAACCGGTTCAGCGCCGAGGAGTGCAGCCGCATCTGCACCGGGTAGCCGAAGGGCCGTTCCAGGGCGAACGGCGGCAGCCGGTCCGTGAGCAGCATCGCCGACGCCGACAGCCGCGTCTCGTAGCCGAGGAAGCCCGCGAGCCAGCGTTCCAGCCGGTCCGGTGCCCGGCCGATGAGCAGCGCCCCGCACCAGGCGGCCACGACGACGGGCACGGAGACGAGCGACAGCACGACGAGCACCACCGCGTGCGGCAGCAGCAGGAGCAGCCGGAGCAGCACGGTGAGCCGGTTCTGCCGGCCGGGCGGCGGCACCTCGAGTTCGGGGAGCGGTTCGGCGCCGGGGACGAGCGGGACCGTGCCGAAGCCGGGAGACGTGGACATGCCGCAACTGTGCACAGCGCCGCAGGTCACGGCATCCGCTCGCACCCGTTCAGGTGGCGGCCCGCCCGGAGCCAACGGGCGTTTCGGGCACAACTCCCTTATGTCGTACGGGAGTTGAGAGGGCGGAGCAGGAGTGGCGTGGCCAGCAGGAGGACTCCGGCGGCGGCCAGTGCCGTCCGCGTCCCGGTCAGCGCCGCGAGCGCGCCCCAGGCCAGGGTCAGCGCCGCCGTCACCGCCTTGCCCGTGACCGTCCAGGCGGACAGCACCCGGGCCACCCGGTCCGGCTCCGTGCGCCGCAGCCGCTCCCCGGCGAGCACCGGGTTGAAGACGCCGCAGCAGAAGATGAGACCCAGCTCGACGGCCATCACGGTGAACAGGCCGCCGGTCCCGGTCCCCACGAACGCCAGGCCCAGTGGCCAGCAGGCGCGGGCCGTGCCGCTGACCCGGAGCACACGGTCCGCCCCGTACCGCCGGACGAGCCGGGGCGTCAGCCGGGAGCCGAGCAGGCCGCCCAGGCAGGGCACCGAGAAGGCGAGGCTGTACTCCCACACGGGGAAGCCGAGTTCGCGCAGCATCAGCACCGCCATCAGCGGGGCGCCGACCATGATCAGAGCGTTCACCAGGGTCGTGTTCAGGAACAGGGCCCGCAACTCGGGCCGCCGCCACAGATACGTCCAGCCCTCCGCGATCTCCGCCCGGCTCAGCGCCTTCCCGCCCCGCGCCGGCTCCGGCTCCGGGCGGCGGATCGCACGGACGCCGAGCGCCGACAGGACGTAGCTGACCGCGTCGCCCACGATCGCGGTCAGCGGCCCGAACACGCCGATCGCCGCACCGCCCAGCGGCGGCCCGAGCGCCGTCGCCGTCCAGGTCGTCGACTCGAAGCGCGCGTTGGCGAGCAGCAGCCCCTCCGCCGGGACCAGCGCCTTCAGATGCGCCCCGCTCGCCGCGCGGAAGACGATGTCGGCGGTCGCCACGACCACCGAGACCAGGACCAGCTGCGCGAACGTCAGCGCGTTGAGCACGTACGCGAGCGGCAGCGTCAGCAGCGCCGCGCAGCGCGCCAGGTCCGCCGCGATCATCACGGGGCGCTTGCGGCGGAACTCCACCCACGGGCCCAGCGGCACCGCGAGCAGCGCCCCGACCGCGATCCCGGCCGCCGCCAGGAACGACACCTGCGCCGGGCTGCTGCGCAGCGTCACCACCGCGATCAGCGAGAACGCGTCCAGGGCCAGCCAGCTGCCCGCCGTGCTCACCGCGAACGCGGCCCACAGCCACCCGAAATCCCGCCCGAGCCCCGCCCGGGCCCGCTCTGTCCCTGTCGCCACCCGGCGATCCAACGCCCCGCGCGCCCCGCCCGGCAAACAACCGCCGGGCCGATCCGTACAACCCGTGGTTGTATGAACAGGGTGGACCTCGAAGCCGTACGCACCTTCGTCGCCGTCGCCGACGAGGGACAGATCCAGATCGCCGCGCAGGAGCTCGGCATCACCCAGCAGGCCGCCTCCAAGCGCATCGCCGCGCTGGAACGGCGGCTCGGGGTCCGCCTGTTCACCCGGACCCCGCGCGGCGCCCGGCTCACCCTGGACGGCCAGACCTTCCTGCCGCACGCCCGCGCCCTCACCGAGGCCGCCGACCGCGCCGCCGCCTCCGTACGCCCCGGCAGCCGCCCCCTGCGCGTCGACGTGCTCGGCACCAACCTCATCACCAATGGTCTGCTCCACGACTTCCACCGCGACCACCCCGGCGTCCCCCTCGACGTCGTCGCGCTCGGTGACGGCCGGGCCGCCCTCGAAGGCGTGCGGGACGGCGGGCTCGACGCCGCGTTCTGGGTGTCCCGGGTGCCCGACCGGCGGCTGCCGCCCGGGATGAGCGCCGCCCGCGTCGTCGACGAACCGGTCGTCCTCGTCACCGGCCCCGCCCACCCGCTCGCCGACGCGGCCGAGGTCACCCCCGGCGACCTCGCCGGGCACCGCCTCTGGATGCCGGGTCTCGCCCCGGGCTCCGAATGGGCCGCGTACTACGCGCAGTTGGCGTCCGAGTACGGGCTGACCATCGACACGGGCGGCACCAACCTCGGCGGCGGGCACCTGCTGCGCACCGTCGCCGACGCGCCCGACGTCGCCACGCTCATGGGCACCCGCACCCCGCTCGTGCGCCCCGCGGGCATCGAGCTGCGCACCATTCCCGTACGCCGCCCCACCCCGCTCTACCCGCTCGCCCTGATGTGGCGCGACGACAACCGGCACCCTGGCCTCGCCGCCCTGCGCACCGCCCTGACCGCCGGCTACCGGCCCCCGGATCCGGCCGCGCACTGGCTCCCCGACTGGGCGTGAGCCGCGGGCCGTGGCAGCGGGAGGGCCGTGACATTTGTACGGCTGAGCCGGGGACGCTTCGCTCTGCCGGACACCCCCGCCTCCCCGCCAGGATCGGTGGTGTCGGAGCACGGACACCACATCAGCGGCACCGGGGGACTGGCCATGACCACGTACACGGACACGGAAACGCGCACGGACACGGACACGGAAACGCGCACGGGCGCCGATTCGCACATGGAGAAGGGCGGTGCGGACGCCCGCTTCGAGGGGCTGCCCGCCTGGTACTTCCCGATCATGGGCTGTCTCGCCGGGGTCTTCGACATCGCCCGCGTCCACCCCGCGCTCTATGCGGTGATCCCGGTCGTCCTCGTCCTCAACCTCGCGCTCTCCCTCACCGTCCTGCGCACCCGGATGCGCCTGATGAAGGCCCTCTGGAAGAACAAGCGCACCCGGCTCCTCGCCCTGGCCCTGCTCGCCCTGCGCCTGCTGATCCGGCTCGGGCTCGGCGCGCTCGGCTTCTCCCTCGGCACCGCGACCGGCGGCGTCGTGGTCGGCGTCCTCATGGGCGTCCTCGCGACCGCCATGGCCTGGGGCGACCAGTGGCTGATCCTGCGCGCCCTGCGCCGCACCGCCACGGCCACCGCCTGAGCCCTACTCCTCGCCCGCCGTCTCCTCCTCCTCCGGAGGCTTCTGCGCCGAACGGCGCTTGCGGACCTGCCACATCCGGAACCCGGCCGCGAGGACGATCAGCCCGACGCCCGCCGCGACGACCACGATCGCGCCGGTCGACACCGACGTCACGTCGACCTCGAACGTGATCGGATCGCCCCACGGCTTGCCGTCGCTGCGGGTGTAGAGCTGCGCGGTCAGCTCCGCCTTGCCGTTGGCGCGGGCCGTCACCCCGATGTGCGTCGTGTGGTTCGCTGAGCCCGCGGCCTGCACCGCCACCGCCGGGTCGTTGACCCGCAGCCGCTCCGAGTCGCTGGACGTGACCCGCAGTTCGAGCCCCGCGACCGGCTGCTGGAGCGCGTTGTCGACGGACACCGGGATCTGCGCGTCGCCCGACGTGAGCGTCACCGTCGTCTTCGGCACCAGGCGCAGCGAGGCCACCGACGCCGTCAGGAAGTCCGTCGTCCGCTCCTGGAACGCCTCCTGCTCCGCGGCCGGCCGGCCCCGCCAGGCCGTGGACAGCGCCCGCGCCATCGCCGCGTGCACGGACTCCGTCGTGGCCCGCGGGTCGGCGAGCACCTTGGAGAGCGTCGCGAGCCCGTCCAGATCCCCCGCGGCGGCCGCGAGCTGCCGCGCCGACAGCTGCTTCGCCCGCAGCGCGGCCGGATACTCCGCGCTCGGCCCGGCCGTCCCGTCCACCGCCTCGTTCCCCGCCGAGCGGAGCGTCTCCAGCTCGAGCCAGCCGTCCTCGCCGCCCGCGTCGAGCGCCGCGGCGAGCGTCCGCGCCCCGCGCCCGGACAGTTCGCGGGGCGGTACGACGACGTGGTGCGAGCCGGTCCGCAGCTGCTCGGACAGGTCGGTCACGGCGCCCTCGTCGGGCTTCTCGGCCTCGCTTCTGGACGACGCGCTCTTCGACGGGCTCGGAGAGGCTCCGGACGCGTCCGGGCTCGGCGACCCGCTCGCGGACGGTGCCGCCGACGGGCTCGGGGAGGCGGTCGGCGACGGACGCTCCGGGTCCTTGATCGCGGTGAGCGCCTTGGTGACGGCGGCGTCGTAGGGCAGCGCCGTCAGCGCGTCGTCGCCCTTGCCGAGGGTCACCGGGTCGGCCTCGTCCGGGTCGAGCCCCTGCCCGGAGGTGAGCATCCGGGTCACGCCGAACCGGGTGCCGAGCGCGGTGATCCGGCGGTCGAGCGCGCCGTCCGCCGGCCAGCCGAGCCCGGCCCGGCTGCTGATGCCGAGCAGCTGGTCGACCTCGGTGCGGGCGCCGCTCGCGAGTCCCGTCACGGCCTCCGTCAGGTCGTCGCGGTCCGGCCCGGGGTGATGGGCGAGCGACGCCAGGTCGGGGTCCGCGTACGGCAGCAGCCACACGTCGTGGCCGTCGACGGCGTCCTTGAGCGCCGCGAGCCAGGCGCGGGCGGCGCCCTGCCCGGTGCCGCGGACGCTGTCCTGCGGGTTGCTGGAGCCGTCCGGGCCCGCGACCCGGTAGCCGTCGGCCATCTCGTGCGCGGCGATCACCAGGTCCGGGTCGACGACCCAGTTGACGTCGTGGCCCTTGCCCGCGTCGACGACCTCGCGCAGCCGCCCGCCCTCCGCGAACAGGCCCGCGAGCGCGTCGTCGTCGAACACCGCCTGCGCGGTGGGGCCCGCGCCGAGGGACGCCGCCGTCAGGTGCGGGGGAGCGGTCACCGGCCACACGACGGCCGCCCGCAGCGGGTCGTCCTCGGAGTGGTCCGCCGCGCGCGCCTGCGGCCCCGGCAGGGCCGCGGCCCCCAGCACCACGGCGGACACGACCAAGGCCCGTGCCGCCGCCCCGTATCCCGCTGCCGCCATCCCGTCCCCTGCCTTCCCTGAGGCCTTTCCCTGAGGCCCTTGTCCGAGGCCCTTCCTTGCGGCCTCGAAGCCCTGTGGCCCTTCCTTGAGGCCCTTGAGGCCTGAGGTAACACCGTGCGGCGGACCGTCGCCGGTACCGCGCGCGGGCGGCGCGTCGGCGCCGGACCCGCGCTCAGAGCGCCGCCGGTTCCAGGTCCGCACCGATCCGCAGCAGGTTCCCGTCCGGATCCACCAGGGCGAACTCCCGCATCCCGTACACCGTGTCGTCCGGTTCGACGAGTCGCGGCGTCGCGTACGGGTCCGCCGGCGGGCCCGCCTTCCGCCACTCCTCGTACAGCGCGTCCACCGTCCGCGCCCCGCCGTCCAGCCGCAGGTACGCGGCGTGCGCACCGGCCAGCGGGTCGGTCTCCGGGGCGTGGAAGAAGTGCAGTTCGACGGTGTCCCGTACGAGGATCAGATAGCCGTCGTCGGGGTGGTGCCCGGCGACGGAGAACCCGAGGCCGGCGTAGAACGAGGCGGTCGCCGTCAGGTCACGTCCGGGCATGACCGGTGCGACGCGGCCGGTCAGCGGGGTGCGGGGCATCCTGGCTCCCAGGGGCGCTCGGCGGGGCGGCCGATGTCGCCCGATAGAGTGCGGCTCCCGGCGCGGTCGCGCTTGACGCCCGCGCCGGTGACGTGTCCCTCCCGAGCATGACGCACCCCGTACGAGGTACCAGGCAATGACTGCGCCGATACACCCCCCGGTGACGGTCGTCGGGATCGGGGCCGACGGCTGGCCCGGGCTGCCCGAGACCTCGCGCGCGGCCCTGCTCGACGCGGAGAGCGTCCTCGGCGGCGCCCGCCAGCTCGCCCTGCTGCCCGACTCCTGCACCGCCGAGCGTGTCCCGTGGCCCACGCCGCTGCGGCCCGCCGTACCCGGACTGCTCGCGGAGCGCGCCGGACGCCGGATCGCCGTCCTGGCCAGCGGCGACCCCATGTTCTACGGCATCGGCCGCACCCTCACCGAGACCGTCGGCGCGGCCGCGCTGCGGATCCTGCCGCACCCCTCGTCCGTCGCGTACGCGTGCGCGCGGCTCGGCCGGCCCGTCGAGGACACCGAGGTCGTCACGCTGGTCGGCCGCCCCGCGGACCGGCTCGCCGCCGCGCTGCACGACGGCCGTCACGTCCTCGTCCTGTCGGCCGGCGCCGACACCCCGGCCCAGGTGGCGGCCCTGCTCACCGACCGCGGGTTCGGGCCCAGCCGCATGACGGTCCTGGAACAGCTCGGCGGCGAGGCGGAGTCGGCGCACGAAGGCGTGGCCGAGTCCTGGGACCACACCCCCGGCGACCCCCTGAACGTCATCGCGATCAGCTGCGTCCGCGCGCCCGGGGCCCTGCGCCTCGGCGCCGTCCCCGGCCTGCCCGACGAGGCGTACGAGCACGACGGCCAGCTCACCAAGCGCCACGTCCGCGCCGCGACGCTCGCCGCGCTCGCCCCCGCGCCCGGCGAGACGCTGTGGGACATCGGCGGCGGCTCGGGCTCGATCGCCGTCGAATGGCTGCGCACGCATCCGTCGTGCCGCGCGTACTCGGTGGAACGGCACCCGGAGCGGGCGGCCCGCATCGAGCGCAACGCGGCGCGGCTCGGCGTGCCGGGCCTGGCGGTGGTCCACGGCGCGGCGCCCGCCGCCCTGGCCGAACTCCCGTCCCCCCACGCGGTGTTCATCGGCGGCGGCCTCACCGTCCCAGGCCTCCTGGACGCCTGCTGGGAGGCGCTGGCCCCCGGCGGCCGTCTGGTGGCCAACACGGTCACCCTGGAATCCGAAGCCCTGCTGACGCAGTGGTACCGCCGTCACGGCGGCGACCTGACGAAGCTCTCGGTCGCGCACGCGGTGCCGGTCGGCGGGTTCACGGGTTGGCGCCAGTCGATGCCGGTGACGCAGTGGTCCGTGGTCCGTAACGAGAACCGAGTTGAGGAACGATGACCGTCTACTTCATCGGGGCGGGCCCCGGCGCTGCCGACCTGATCACCCTGCGCGGCGCCCGCACGCTCGCCGCCTGCGGCGTCTGCCTGTACGCGGGCTCGCTCGTCCCCCGCGAACTCCTCGCGGAGTGCCCGCAGGACGCCCGCCTGGTGGACACCTCACAACTCGATCTCGACGCGATCGAGCGGGAGTTCGTGACGGCGCACGAGGCGGGCCTGGACGTGGCCCGCCTGCACTCGGGCGACCCGTCGGTGTTCAGCGCGGTGGCCGAGCAGATCCGCCGCCTCGAAGCCCACGGCATCCCGTACGAGATCGTCCCCGGCGTCCCGGCGTTCGCGGCGGCGGCGGCCGCCCTCAAGCGGGAACTGACGGTCCCCACGGTCGGCCAGACGGTCGTCCTGACCCGCATCGCCCAGCAGGCCACCCCGATGCCCCCCGGCGAGGACCTCGCCACCCTGGGCAGGAGCGGCGCCCTCCTCGTCCTCCACCTCGGCGCCCGCTACGTCGACCGCATCGTCGGCGAGCTCCTTCCGCACTACGGCGCGGACTGCCCCGCGGCGGTCGTCGCGTACGCCTCCCGCCCCGACGAACTGGTCCTGCGCGGCACCCTCGGCGACATCGCGGCCCAGGTGAAGGACGCGGGCGTCCTGCGCACCGCCGTCATCCTGGTCGGCCGCACCCTGGCCGCCTCCCAGTTCCGCGACAGCCACCTGTACTCGACGGAGCGCGACCGGCACGTGTGCTGAGCCGGCGCCGTCAGTCGACGCCGGCCGACTCGGCCGCCGACGCGAAGGCGAGGATGTCGGCGGCGGCCTCGCGCAGGGTGCCGAAGTGGCGGTGCACGCCGTCCACCGGCGCCGGGGTGTTGACGCCCCACACCGTCATCCCGGCCCGCAGCCCCGACCGCACGCCGGACGGGGCGTCCTCGACGACCAGGCAGTCCTTCGGCTGAACACCGAGCCGCTCGGCGGCGAGCAGATACGGCACGGGTGACGGCTTGCCCTCCTCCACGGCGGCCGCGTCGACCACGACCTCGGGAACCGGCAGTCCCGTCCGCGCGAACCGTCCCCGCACCCGGTGCTCGTAGTTCGACGTCACGAGCGCCCAGGAGCCGGGGCGCAGGGCGTTCAGCAGTTCCGCGGCACCGTCGAAGGCCGTGTAGACGCCGGTGCGGACGTCGTCGTCCTCCAGCTCGTGCAGGGCGGCGAGGCACGCCCGGGGATCGCGGCCCGGAGCGACCTGCGCGAACGTCTCCAACGGCCGTGTCCGCAGCGCCACCCGGTAGACCTCGTCGGGGTCGAGCCCGTACCGCTCCGCCCAGGTACGCCAGACCAGCCGCTGATTGGCCAGGGCGTCGATCAACGTGCCGTCGACATCGAACAGAACGCGTCTGGCGGCACCGGCGGAACGGGATTCATCCATCACGCCCGCGATCCTGCCATCAGGCCCTCCGGCCCGGCCGAGAGACTCCGGCTTGACCCTGTCGCAGGCGGAATTCCGGCCGGTTCGAGCCGCACGACCGTATCGGCTGCTGCACATGTCTGCGATGACCGACCATCCGTTCGACAGGAACGACCGTGTGCCGACTCCCATCGGCCCACCAGCAGGCGGCCCCGCTGTCCGGCTCGCGTCGCGGCCCCACGGGCCGTCCCCGTTCGGGTCATGAACGCTCTCGATCCCGGCAGCCGCTCGTCCTCGACACCCCCGCTGAGCAGGCGAGACGACCCGGTGTGAAGAGGCTGGCCAAGATCGCCCGGTTGCGCTTCACCGTAACTGGACGATCACGTTCCGTATGTGGATGAATGCCCAGCGTCATATTTCTCTGTCATTCCCTCCTCTCGTGGGCCCCGCTGAAAGGGCACAGCCATGTCTTCGGCCATGCGTAAGACGACGACCACTCCCACGGCGCGGCGGCTGGCCGCCGCCACCATCGCGCTCGGCAGCTGCCTGGCACTCGCCGTCCCGGCGGGAACCGCCACCGCGGCGCCCGCCGACCCCGTACCGACCGTCTTCTTCGGCGACTCCTACACCGCCAACTTCGGCGTCGCTCCCGTGACCAACACGGACAGCGAGAGGGGCTGGTGTTTCCAGGCCAAGGAGAACTATCCCGCCGTCGCCACCAAGCGACTGGCCGACAAGAGCGTCACACTCGACGTCCAGGCGGACGTCTCCTGCGGAGGCGCGCTCACCCGTCACTTCTGGGAGAAGCAGGAGCTGCCCTTCGGCGCCGGCGAGCTCTCGCCGCAGCAGGACGCGCTCAAGCAGGACACCCAGCTGACCGTGGGCAGCATGGGCGGCAACACGCTGGGCTTCAACCGCATCCTGAAGCAGTGTTCCGACGAGCTCCGGAAGCCCTCTCTGCTGCCGGGAGAGCCGGTGGACGGGGACGAGCCGGCTGCCGAGTGCGGTGAGTTCTTCGAGACCGGGGAGGGCAAGCAGTGGCTGGACGACCAGTTGGAGCAGGTCGGATGGAGCCTGGAGGAGCTGCTCGACCGCATCGGCTACTTCGCCCCTGACGCGAAGCGCGTCCTGGTCGGCTACCCCCGGCTCGTGCCCGAGGACACCACCAAGTGTCTGACCGCGGCACCCGGTCAGACGCAGCTGCCGTTCGCCGACATCCCCCAGAACGCCCTGCCGGTCCTGGATCAGATCCAGAAGCGGCTGAACGACGTCATGAAGAAGGCCGCCACCGACGCCGACGGCGGCGCCGAATTCGTCGACCTCTACGCCGGAACCGGCAGCAACACGGCGTGCGACGGTGCCGACCGGGGCATCGGCGGCCTGCTGGAAGAATCCCAGCTCGAGCTGCTCGGCACCAAGGTCCCCTGGTACGCGCACCCCAACGAGAAGGGCCGCGACATCCAGGCCGAGCGCGTGTCCGCCAAGATCGAAGAAGTCCTCAACCGCTGACCGGCCACGCATGATCAGAACCGGAAGCGGCTGAACGACGCCATGAAGAAGGCGTCGCCCCCGCTGCGGTCCCACCAGGGGGGCGGGGGCGACGTCACCTCGCGGCGACGGCGCCCGGGAGGCGGGTGGGGTCCGGGACGGACTGTGCGGCGAGCCGCGTGCCGAGGGTGACCAGGGTGAGGCCCAGGCGGGTGCGCAGACCGGTCCTGAGCCCGGCCGCGCGGCGGAACTCGGCGGCCTCGGAACGGAGTTCGGCGGCGTGAGTCTCGTGCGCGTACGCGTGGTGGACCTGTTCGGGTGTCATGGCGTGGGGTCCTCTCCGGGGGGCGTGGCGACGGGGTCGATCGGGAACTGGTGGTGGTGCAGGCGGACCCGCTCGGCGCGGGGGTCGTCGTCGGCCTGTCCCGCCCGCCAGTACTCCTCGATGATCCGGCTGATCTCGTCGCGGAGTTCGCGGCTCTTCTCGGGAGTCAGGCGCAGCGTGTAGTCGCTCAGGTCGGAGGCACCGATCCACTCCTCGGAGCGGGTGTGCCGGGTGGCGATGAACGTCATCAGTTCGCTGGTGTGGCGGTCGGCGACGCTGTGCAGGAAGACGTCGGCCGCGCCGCGGACCGCCGGGTCCGGGTCGCCCATCAACGACTCGTCGAAACGGGTGCCCTGGATCGCCGCCCGCCACCACCGTTCCCGTCCCTTGCCGTGCTCGGGGGCGTCCTCGACGAAGCCGTGTGCGGCGAGCTGGCGCAAGTGGTAGCTCGTCGCACCGCTCGACTCGCCCAGGCGCTCGGCGAGTTGGGAAGCGGTGGCCGGACCGTCCGCCCGCAGCGACTGCAGCAGGTTCATGCGCAGCGGATGCGCGAGGCCGCGCAGCGAACGGGCGTCGAGAGTGCGGATCTTGTGGCCGGGGACAGGCTCTGAAGGGTCCGAGGGGATACCGGGCTGTTCGGGCATGGTTCCACCGTAGAGTTACAAAGAAGTCTTTGCAACAGGTTCTTTGCAGAGATTTCTTTGGAGAGGGATCCTCGGTGCCGCTGTCACGTTCCGTGCCGCTGTCCGGTTCTCGGTGGGGAGGGCGTCCGTACGGGCGTCGGCCGCCGACCTTGTGGGGTTCGGGTCCGGGGTGTTCCACGGGCGGATGCACGCCCGACTGACCCGGTTCGCCCGGGCGCTGCCCACCGCCCCGGCCCCGCGCGGCCGCGCCTTCGTGTTCGCCACGAGCGGGCTGCCCGAGCTGCCCTGGGCACCGTTCACCCGCCCGCTGGCCCGGGTGCTCGCCGCGAAGGGGTTCGGCCCGGCCGGCACGTTCAGCTGCCGGGCGTACGACACCTGGGCTCCGTTCCGCCTCGTCGGGGGCATCAACAAGCGGCGGCCCGACGGGCAAGACCTGGCCGCGGTGCGGGAGTTCGGGGCGCGGCTGCGCGAGCGGGGCTGACCGTCAGGCGCCGGGCGTCCGGCGCCGCTCGTACCGCCCCCGGGCGGCCTCATGCGCGTCCCGGAGCAGGGTGAGGGCGGTGGACGTCGTGCGCTCGCCCGGGTTCACGACGCAGACCCAGCCCTGGGCGCCGTACACCGGGTGGGGCTGGACGACGTCGACGGTGCTGTGGTCTGCGGTGGTCGGCAGGTCGGGGACGGCGGACGTGCGGCCGACCTGGATGTTCAGCCGCCAGCGGTCCGGGGTGTCGAGGTCGGAGGCGGCGTCGCCGGGGTAGTTCTTCGTGACGATCGTGGCGTACGGCTGGGCGTGCGCCGGGGGCCGGCCGTCCGGGGCGTAGAAGAAGAACGCGTCACCCCACGCGATCTCCGGGGTGCCGTCCCCGGGCGCGGGGAGCTGCACGTGCGCGCCGTCGAAAGCGCGCACCTCGGCGATGATCCGGTCCATGCTGGTGGTCGTCATGGCACAAGCTTCGCCTTCAAGTGCCTACGCCGGGTGTCAGTAGTGGTAGCGGGCGGCGATCACGATGATCTCCGAGTCCGTCACCACGTAGACCAGGCGGTGTTCGTCGTCGATCCGCCGTGACCAGGCTCCCGGCAGGTGGTATTTGAGAGGTTCCGGCTTGCCGATGCCCTGGAAAGGGTCCCGGAGCACGGCCTCGATGAGCTTGTTGACGCGCGCCAGCATCTTGCGGTCGACCTTGAGCCAGGAGGTGTAGTCCTCCCACCCCTGCTCCTCGAACACCAGCCTCACGCGACGTCGCCCTGCGAGGCGTCGTCCGCCGCGGCGGCGTCAGGGGCGATCAGTTCGCGTGGTGTCAGGTTCGCGCCGCGCAGGGCGTTCTCGTACGCGGTGAGCAGGCGGCGCGCATTGGCCGGCGAGCGGAGCAGGTAGGCGCCTTCCCGCAACGCGGCGTAGTCGTCCGCGGAGACCAGGACGGCGTTGCCGTGCTTCGAGACGATCTCGATGGAGTCGTGATCCTCGTTGACCTGCTTGATCAGCGGGAACAGGTTCTTGCGGGCTTCCGAAGCAGTGATCGACATGGCGTGCCCTCCTCCGTGAGTGGTACTGGATAACGTACCACTCGGGCGTTCATCCTCGGTCCGATCAAGGGCGGTCCGGGCCCCGCACGGCACTGCGCCCCACCACGTTCCCCGCCCGGTCGATGCAGATCACGTCCACCGTCACCGGGGCCCCGCGCAGGACGGAGAGGGCCTGGTCGCGGGCCTCCGCCGCGACGAGGTCGCCCAGCGGGACGCCCGCCGCGTCGCACAACTGGAGTGCCGCGAGGCCCGTGTTGGCCTCCGCGATCTGTTCCGCCAGTTCCGGGGACGCGCCGCCCCGGGCCGCCAGTGACGCGAGGAACGGCTTGTCGACCTGGGAGCGGGCCGAGTGGAGGTCGAGGTGGCCCGCCGCCAGCTTGGAGAGCTTGGCGAAGCCGCCGCAGATGGTGAGGCGGTCCACCGGGTGGCGGCGGACGTACTTCAGGACGGCGCCCGCGAAGTCGCCCATGTCGAGCAGCGCGTCCTCGGGGAGGGCGTACTCGCGGACCACCGTCTTCTCGGACGTGGAGCCCGTGCAGCCGGCGACGTGCGTACGGCCCGCCGCCCGCGCCACGTCGACCCCGCGCCGGATCGAGTCGATCCACGCCGAGCACGAGTACGGGACGACGATGCCGGTGGTGCCGAGGACGGAGAGGCCGCCGAGGATGCCCAGGCGCGGGTTCCACGTGGAGCGGGCGATCTCCGCGCCGTTGTCGATGGAGATCGTGATCTCGACGTCCCCGGAACCGCCGTGCCGGGCCGCGACCTCGGCGACGTGCGCGCGCATCATCTCGCGGGGGACCGGGTTGATCGCCGGTTCGCCGACGGCCAGGGGGAGCCCGGGGCGGGTCACCGTGCCGACGCCGGGCCCCGCCCGGAACACGACCCCGGACCCCGCCGGAAGCACCCGCACCGTCGACCGCACCAGCGCCCCGTGCGTGACGTCCGGGTCGTCGCCCGCGTCCTTCACGACCCCCGCCGTCGCACTGCCGTCGGTGCCCCGCTCCTCCACCGCGAGCGCGAACGCCGGCGTCTGCCCCTTGGGCAGCGTGATCGTCACCGGGTCGGGGAACGCGCCGGTCAGCAGCGCCGTGTACGCGGCGGTCGTCGCGGCTGTCGCACAGGCCCCGGTCGTCCAGCCGGGCCGCAGACCGGTGTGCTTGAGTTGGGCCCCGCGCCCGCCCTTCGGCTCACCCGGGCCGGCCGATTCAGACATGGAGCTCCTCGATGCACGTACTCGTTCTCGGTGGGACGACGGAGGCCCGTGAACTGGCCGGGGCCCTGCACCCCCTGCCCGGGCTCCGCGTCACCAGCTCGCTCGCGGGCCGCGTCGCCGCGCCCCGGCTGCCGGCCGGCGAGGTGCGGATCGGCGGCTTCGGCGGTCCGGAGGGCATGGCCCGGTGGATCCGCGAGAACGCCGTGGACGCGGTCATCGACGCAACCCATCCCTTCGCCGAGACGATCAGCTTCAACGCGGCCGAGGCGGCCGCCACCGCCCATGTTCCCCTGCTCGCCCTGCGCCGGCCCGGCTGGGTGCCGGGCGCGGGCGACGACTGGCGGGAGGTCGGCTCCCTGGAGGAGGCGGCGCGGGCGGTCGCGGGCGCCGGGCGGGTCTTCCTCACCACGGGCCGGATGGGTCTCGCCGCGTTCGCCGGGGTCGACGACGCCCACTTCCTCGTACGGTCCGTGGACGCGCCCGAGCCGCCGTTCCCGCCGCAGATGGAGGTGCTGCTCGACCGGGGCCCGTTCACCCTCGAGGGCGAGCGGGAGCTGCTGGCCCGGCACCGCATCGACGTCCTCGTCACCAAGGACAGCGGCGCCGCCGCCACCGCCCCCAAACTGGCCGCCGCCCGCGAGGCCGGCATCCCGGTCGTCGTCGTGCGCCGCCCGCCCGTGCCGCAGGGGACAACGGTCGTGGCGACCGTTGATGACGCAGTTCGGTGGGTCGGTGCGAACGCAGGGCACTGAGAGGTATTCATCGGTATTCTATCGCTATGGCTGACACGACGATCAAGATCAGTGACGACATAAGAGACCGTCTGCGGACGCTTGCGGAGGAGCGAGGGCTGAGCACGCGCGCCTACGTGGAACGCGTCGTCGCCGCCACGCCGACCGAGGAGGAACGAGCGGAGCGCACAGCGCGGGCGCTCGCCTACGTACGGGCGAACCTGCGGCCCGATCTCACCGACGAGGACGTCGCAGAGGCCCAGCTGTGGCGTGAGGCGATCGCTCGCCGTGACGTGGGGAGCCGCAGGTGATCCTGCTCGACCACACAGCGGTCATCGCTCTTTGTCGGGGGCACCGGCTGCTGTCCGGACTCGCCGTCGTGGAGACGGACGTGCCCGAGCAGCGTGCCCACGTCCCGGCCCTCTGCCTGGTCGCGGCCAGCCTCGAACTCCCGGGCGCAGCCGCCCACGTCGGGGCGTTGCCCGGGCTCGAGTTCCTGCCGCTGGATTTTGCAGCGACCGCATCGGTGGAGCACACGGTCGGCAGAGGGGTCGACTGGAGATACGCCCACGCCGTGCACGCAGTGGCGCTCGACCCGCAGGAGGGCCAGATCCTCACCGCGACGCCCGAGGCGTACGACGGCACGGGCGTCTGGGCGGTCGACATCGGGAAGCCCTGACCTACTGGACCCCCTCCGGGTAGCGGCGCGGCGTCCACGCGATCGTGCGGCCGTCCCCGCGCACCGTCGCCTGCGTCTGCGACGAGCCGACGATGAGCAGGGTGCGCATGTCGACGACCGCCGGGTCCAGGTCGGCGAGCCGCACCACGCGCACGGACTCCTCCGGGCCGCCCACGTCGCGGGCGAGGACCACCGGGGTGTCCGGCAGCCGCAGTTCGAGCAGCAGCTCGCGGGCCTTGCCGACCTGCCAGGTGCGGCTGCGCGAGCCGGGGTTGTACAGCGCCAGGACCAGATCGGCCGCCGCCGCCGTGCGCAGCCGCTCCGCGATGACCTCCCACGGCTTGAGCCGGTCCGAGAGGGAGATCGTCGCGTAGTCGTGGCCGAGCGGGGCGCCCGCCTTCGCCGCCGCCGCGTTCGCCGCCGTCACCCCGGGCAGCACCCGCACCGGCACGTCCGCGTACGCGTCCTGCGCCGCGACCTCCAGGACCGCCGTCGCCATGGCGAAGACGCCCGGGTCACCGCCCGACACGACCGCGACGCGGCGCCCGCGCCGGGCCAGGTCGAGCGCGAACTCGGCTCGCTCCGACTCCACCTTGTTGTCCGAACCGTGCCGCGTCTGCCCCGGCCGGTGCGGCACCCGCGCCAGGTACGTCGTGTAGCCGACCAGGTCGTCGGCGTTGGCGAGGGCGCCGCGCGACTCGGGCGTCAGCCACGGAGCGCCCGCGGGACCGGTGCCGACGACGACGACCTCGCCGCGCTCCGGCGCCGGGTCCTCGACCGGTGCGGCCTCGATCCGCGACGGCAGCACGGCCACCGAGAAGTACGGCACCGACTCCGGGTCGATGTCCGCGAGGCGGCCCGTGCGCTCGCCCGCCATGAACGCCCGCTCCACGTACCGCGCGTCGTCGAGGCGGCCCGCGTTCTCCACCGCCGAGCGCACCTTGGTGAAGGTCCGGCCCAGCTTCATCACGACCGCCGAATCGGCCGCCGCGAGCCGGGCGTTCAGCTCGTCCTCCGGGAGCGTGCCCGGGATGACGGTGAGCGTCTCCTTGTCCTCGCACAGCGGTTCGCCGAGCCGGGCGGCCGCCGCGCTGATGGACGTCACACCGGGAATGACCGTGGTCTCGTACCGGTCCGCGAGGCGCTTGTGCATGTGCTGGTACGAGCCGTAGAAGAACGGGTCGCCCTCGGCGAGGACCGCGACCGTGCGGCCCGCGTCCAGGTGCGCGGCGAGCGTCGCCGCGGCCTCCGCGTAGAAGTCGTCCAGCGCGCCCCGGTAACCGCCCGGATGGTCCGTGGTCTCGACCGTGAGCGGGTACATCAGCCGCTCCTCGATCTGGCCCTCACGGATGTGCTCCGCGGCGATCGAGCGCGCGATGGAGCGGCCGTGGCGCGCGCAGTGGTACGCGATGACATCGGCGCCGGCGATCGCGCGGACCGCCGCGACGGTCATCAGCTCCGGGTCGCCGGGCCCGAGCCCGACCCCGTACAACTTGCCTGCACTAGAAGGGGAGTTGGTGTCGCTCATGCCTGGATCTCCTCCTCCGTCGCGATGGCGTTCAGGGCGGCGGCCGTCATGGCGCTGCCGCCTCGCCGGCCGCGCACGATCAGGTACTCGAGGCCGAGCTCGTTCACCGCGAGCGCGTCCTTCGACTCGGCGGCGCCGACGAAACCGACCGGGATGCCCAGCACGGCCGCGGGGCGCGGCGCGTCGTCCTTCGCCAGCATCTCCAGGAGGTGGAACAGGGCGGTCGGCGCGTTGCCGATCGCCACGACCGCGCCGTCCAGCCGGTCCCGCCACAGTTCGAGCGCGGCGGCGCTGCGCGTCGTGCCCAGGTCGGCGGCGAGCGCCGGGACGCGCGGGTCGCGCAGGGTGCACAGCACCTCGTTGTCGGCGGGCAGACGCTTGCGGGTGACGCCGCTCGCGACCATGTGCGCGTCGCAGAGGATCGGCGCGCCGGCCCGCAGCGCGGCGCGGGCCTTCGCCACGACGCCGGCCGAGTGGCCGATGTCCTGTACGAGATCCACCTGGCCGCAGGCGTGGATCATGCGGACCGCGACCTGCGCGACATCGGCGGGCAGCGCGGCGAGGCCGGCCGCGGCCTCCGCGCGGATGGTGGCAAAGGACTCGCGGTAGATCGCCGCGCCGTCCTTCTCGTAGTCATACACGGGGTTCGGCTCTTTCCTCGGTCGTTCGGTACGTGCCGTCGGGCAGCGCGGTTACGTCCAGGTACGGGCCGGCCGGGTGACCGCAGCGGCGCTCGCAGCCGGACCAGTAGGTGGGGAGGGTGGGGTGGCGGGGCTCGGCGTCCCGGCGTACGTCGGTACGGGACTTGGCGCAGCCCGGGGTGCCGATGCACGCGCCGAGCCTCGCCTCGGGCGACGCGGGGTCCGTGATCAGGCCGGCCGCCGCCAGTGCGGGGCGGTCGGCGGGCCCGGCGCCGGGGACGACGACGGTCCGCCAGGGGGTCATCCGCAGTTCCCTCTGCGGGAGGCGCTCGGCGAGGTCGGTGAGGGCCGCCCATTGGTCCGGGGTGAACGATCCGAAGGGGGCCGTCACGATGAGGGGGGCAGCGCCGTTGGTGGTGGTTGGTTCGTCGCCGGGTGACGCGTGCGTCGTGGCTGGTCGCGCAGTTCCCCGCGCCCCTGAGGGCGCACTTCGTGCGCCCCAGTAGCGGCGGGTCACCTCATCAAGCCCCTGGGGGTCCCCCCGGACGAAGTCTGGGGGAGATTGAGGAGCGGGGGCCGGGGCGGAGCCCCCGGGGGTGCTCATGCGCAGCCCCGTCGCCATCAAGTCCCGGGATATCAACTCGGCCAAGGGCGCGCCCAGTTCGGCGACCCGCCAGACCCGACGTCCCGTCACTTCCGAAGCCGCCGCCAGGAAGGACTCGGCCGCGATCACCGCCGCCCGCGCCGCGTCCTCGTACCGCACGACGAACTCCGCGTCCCCGACGACCAGTTGGGCCGATCCGTCGGAACGGCCACGCAGCAGGACATCCGGCCCGAGCGAGGAGACGTCCCCGCGGCCGTCGTCCAGCGCGAAGAGGAAACGGCCCGACAGACCCGGCGTCACCGAGCTGGCGCACAGCGCGGAATCAAGCCCGGTCAGCCAGGGCCGCACGTCCACGAAACCCGCGCCGTCGAGCCCCGACAGCGGCGAAGCCACCACGTTGCGGATCCGCTCGTGGAGCGGCGACGGCAGCAGCCCGGCCTCGCCGAGCACCTCCGCCAACTCCCCGCCGCACCCGTCCCGCAACCCCCGCAGCTGCACGTTCCCGCGCGAGGTGAGGTGCAGCACCCCGTCCCCGAGCCGCCCCGCCGCGTCCGCGAGCGCCCGCGCCCGCACCGCGGTGAGCACCCCGCCCGGCACCCGGACCCGCGCGAGGAATCCGTCGTCGGCGGCGTGCAGCCGCAGCGCGCCGGGGCAGGCGTCACCCCGGGACGTACCGGACGTACCGGGACCGAGGGGTATGGGGGCGGGGGACATGCCGGGGAGCATACCCATCCCCACCAGCGCTCCCGCTGTGAGCAGCGTCCCGTATCGGGCTTCCCGCCCGCCCCGTACGATGAGCGGCGGCGGTCCCGTCCGGGCCGTCACATCGCCAGCGACGGCGACAGGGGAGGAAGCCCGGTGCGATTCCGGCGCGGTCCCGCCACTGTGAGCCCCCACCGGGGGCGAGCCAGGAACTCCCGCCGTCAGTAACCACCCGGGGCGCGGACACCCCGAGGAAGGCCAGACGACGCATGTCTCAGCAGCCCTCGCAGCCGGCACAGCCCGCGCAGCGCATCCTGCTCCTGTCGACGTCCGACACCGACCTGCTCAGTGCCCGCGCGGCGAACACCTCCGCCGACGCCCCGGTCACGTACCGCTTCGCGAACCCGTCCCGCATCGACGCCGGGACCGGTCTCGACGCGCTGCTCGACGGCGCCGACCTCGTCGTCGTCCGCCTCCTCGGCGGAGTCCGCGCCTGGCAGGACGGCATCGACCGGCTGACCGCCGCCGGGATCCCGCTGGTCGTCCTCACCGGCGAACAGGCCCCGGACGCACAGCTCATGGCCGCCTCCACCGTGCCCGTCGGCATCGCCGCCGAGGCCCACAAGTACCTGGCGCACGGCGGCCCGGCGAACCTCGCGCACCTGGCCCGCTTCCTGTCCGACACCGTGCTGCTCACCGGCCACGGCTTCGAGCCCCCGGCCGCCGCGCCGACCTGGGGCCCCCTCGACCGCACCGCCCCGCGGGCCGACGGCCCGACCGTCGCCGTGCTCTACTACCGCGCCCACCACATGAGCGGCAACACCGCGTTCGTGCACGGCCTGTGCGACGCGATCGAGCAGGCCGGCGCCCGCCCGCTGCCCCTCTACGTCGCCTCCCTGCGCGCCCCCGAGCCCGAGCTGATCGACGCGCTCGGCGCCGCCGACGCCGTCGTCACGACCGTCCTCGCGGCCGGCGGCACCCGCCCCGCCGAGGCGAGCGCCGGCGGGGACGACGAGTCCTGGGACGCGGGCGCGCTGACCGGCCTCGACGTGCCGATCCTCCAGGCCCTGTGCCTGACCTCCTCGCGCGCCGACTGGGAGGAGAACGACGAGGGCGTCTCCCCGCTGGACGCCGCGAGCCAGATCGCCGTGCCCGAGTTCGACGGACGCCTCATCACCGTGCCGTTCTCGTTCAAGGAGATCGACGAGGACGGGCTCCCCGCCTACGTCGCCGACCCCGAGCGCGCCGCCCGCGTCGCCGGGATCGCCGTGCGCCACGCCCGCCTGCGCCACATCCCGGCCGCAGAGAAGAAGCTCGCGCTCGTCCTGTCCGCGTACCCGACCAAGCACTCCCGCATCGGCAACGCGGTCGGGCTCGACACCCCCGCCTCCGCCGTCGCCCTCCTGCGCCGGCTCGTCGACGAGGGCTACGACTTCGGCGACACCGCCGAGATCCCCGGCTTCGTCTCCGGCGACGGCGACGAGCTGATCCGCGCGCTCATCGACGCGGGCGGCCACGACCAGGACTGGCTCACCGAGGAGCAGCTCGCCAAGAACCCGGTCCGCATCCCGGCCGCCGACTACAAGCGCTGGTACGCGACCCTGCCCGAGGAGCTCCGCGAGGGCGTCGAGCGGCACTGGGGCCCGCCGCCCGGCGAGATGTTCCTGGACCGCTCCCGCAACCCGGAGGGCGACATCGTGCTCGCCGCCCTGCGCCGCGGGAACCTCCTCGTCCTCATCCAGCCGCCGCGCGGCTTCGGCGAGAACCCGATCGCGATCTACCACGACCCCGATCTCCCGCCGTCCCACCACTACCTCGCCGCCTACCGCTGGATCGCCGCGTCCTGCGACGACAACGGCTTCGGCGCCGACGCGATGATCCACCTCGGCAAGCACGGCAACCTGGAGTGGCTGCCCGGCAAGAACGCGGGCCTGTCCGCCGCCTGCGCCCCCGACGCCGCCCTCGGCGACCTGCCGCTGATCTACCCGTTCCTGGTCAACGACCCGGGCGAGGGAACCCAGGCCAAGCGGCGCGTCCACGCCACGCTCATCGACCACCTCGTACCGCCGATGGCCCGCGCCGACTCCTACGGCGACATCGCGCGCCTTGAGCAACTCCTCGACGAGTACGCCCAGATCGCCTCGATGGACCCGGCGAAGCTCCCGGCCATCCGCGCGCAGATCTGGACGCTCATCCAGGCCGCCAAGCTCGACCACGACCTCGGCATGGCCGACCGGCCCGACGACGACGGCTTCGACGACTTCCTGCTCCACGTCGACGGCTGGCTGTGCGAGGTCAAGGACGCGCAGATCCGCGACGGCCTGCACGTCCTGGGCGCCGCGCCGCAGGGCGAGGCCCGCGTCAATCTCGTCCTCGCGATTCTGCGGGCCCGCCAGATCTGGGGCGGCACGACCGCCCTGCCGGGGCTGCGGGAGGCTCTGGGGCTGGACGAGTCGGCGGCGACCCGTACCGCGGCGGACTCCGTCGAGGAGCAGGCCCGTGCGCTGGTCGAGGCGATGGAGGCCGCCGGGTGGGAGCCTGGCGCGGTGTCGGATGCCGTGGCCGCGATCGGCGCACCGTCACGGGGCTCCGCCCCGGACCCCGCTCCTCAATCGCCGGAGGGGCTTGAATCGGTCCGCCGGATCCTCGACTTCGCCGCCCGTGAGGTCGTGCCCCGCCTCGACCGGACCACGGACGAACTCGACCACTCCGTCCGCGCCCTGGAGGGCCGCTTCGTTCCCGCGGGCCCCTCCGGCTCCCCGCTGCGCGGGCTGGTCAACGTCCTCCCGACCGGCCGCAACTTCTACTCCGTGGACCCGAAGGCCGTCCCGTCCCGCCTCGCGTGGGAGACCGGCCAGGCCCTCGCCGACTCGCTCGTCGAGCGGTACCGGCAGGACAACGACGGCGCGTACCCGACCTCCGTGGGCCTGTCCCTGTGGGGCACGAGTGCCATGCGCACCGCCGGCGACGACGTGGCCGAGGCCCTCGCCCTGCTCGGCGTCCGCCCGGTCTGGGACGACGCCTCCCGCCGCGTGACCGGCCTGGAGCCGATCCCGCACGAGGAGCTGAACCGCCCCCGCATCGATGTGACGCTGCGCATCTCCGGCTTCTTCCGCGACGCGTTCCCGCACGTCATCGGCCTGCTCGACGACGCGGTCCGGCTGGCCGCTTCGCTCGACGAGCCGGACGAGCACAACCACGTACGGGCCCACGTCCGGGCCGACCTCGCCGAGCACGGCGACGAACGCCGCGCCACCACCCGCATCTTCGGCTCCCGCCCCGGCACGTACGGCGCCGGTCTGCTCCAGCTGATCGACTCCAAGGACTGGCGCACCGACGCGGATCTCGCCGAGGTCTACACGGTGTGGGGCGGCTACGCCTACGGCCGCGGCCTCGAAGGACGCCAGGCCCGCGGCGAGATGGAGACGGCCTACAAGCGCATCGCGGTCGCCGCCAAGAACACGGACACCCGCGAGCACGACATCGCCGACTCCGACGACTACTTCCAGTACCACGGCGGCATGGTCGCCACCGTCCGCGCCCTGCGCGGCACCGCCCCCGAGGCGTACATCGGCGACTCCACCCGCCCGGAGACGGTCCGCACCCGCACCCTGGTCGAGGAGACGTCCCGCGTCTTCCGCGCCCGTGTCGTGAACCCCAAGTGGATCGAGGCGATGCGCCGCCACGGCTACAAGGGCGCCTTCGAACTCGCGGCGACCGTCGACTACCTCTTCGGCTACGACGCCACGACGGGCGTCATCGCCGACTGGATGTACGACAAGCTCACGGAGACGTACGTCCTCGACGAGACGAACCGTCAGTTCCTCTCCGAGGCCAACCCCTGGGCCCTGCACGGCATCGCCGAGCGCCTCCTGGAGGCCGAGTCCCGCGGCATGTGGGAGAAGCCCGACCCCCAGGTCCTGGAGGCCCTGCGCCAGGTCTACCTGGAGACCGAGGGCGACCTGGAGGACGACGCGTAGGACGGTGTGCGGGACGGGGCGGAAGAAGGCGGACGGAACCCACTGTCCGCCGACCCCCTGGGTGACTTACGATGCAGCCGTCTTCGAGCCCGCGTTGACCAGTGGCTTCTCCGGTGGGGGGTACCTCCGGCGCCCGGACGTCCGCGTGCTCCCACAGCATCACCGGCGTCGCTCCGGCGCCGGTCCACCCAGGGGGGTTCGACACCCTTGCGCAGACGCGCTCTCTCCACCGCGACCGCCGTCGCGGTCCTCGCAGGTTCGGCCGCGCTCGGCGTCGCCGGATCCGGCACCGCCGTCGCCGACTCGGCGAAGGCCCTAGGCGTCAAGTCCGTCGGCGACATGGCCGTCGACGGGGTGCACAAGCGGATCTATCTTTCCGACCCGCAGAGCGACGCCATCGTCGTCACCGACTACGCCGGCGCCCAGCTGCGGCGCATCACCGGCCTGGACGGGGTGCGCGGCCTCGCCCTGTCGGCGGACTCCTCGCGGCTGTACGCGGCCGTGACGGACACGGACACCATCGCAGAGATCGACACGGCCGCCGGAACCACGGTGGGCTCCTACGCGCTGGGCGGCGCCGACGCACCGCTGGACCTCGCGGTGGCGGGCGACGTCCTGTGGTTCAGCTACGGCCCGTCCGGCGACGGGGCGCTCGGCTCCCTCGACACCACGCAGCCCACCCCCGAGCCCGCCCTCGGCCAAAAGGGCTCGTACACCTTCTACGGGGCACCGGTCATCGCCGTGTCGCCGGACGGCAAGGAACTGGCCGCGGGGGACCCGAACACCTCCGGCGGGGTCGCCGCCGTGTACGACCTGTCCGGCACCACCGCCACCGAGCGGGTCGTCAAGGGCCTGGAGGGTGCCTCCTTCCACCGCCAGCTCGCGTTCTCCCCGGACGGCACCGAGCTGTTCGTGGCGGGCGGCAGCGGGTCCGCGCCCTCGGCCTACGCGACCACCGACCTCAGCCCGGTGCGCACCTACCCCGCCGGTGGCTTCGGCTCCGCCGTCGCGGTCTCGCCCTCCGGGAACGTGGCCGAGGGCAGCTCGCCCTCGTACGACTCCACGGTCCACGTCTACCGTCCGGGCGGGACCACCGCGATCCGCAGCTACGCGCTCGGGCACACCTCCACCATCTCCAGCGGCGACGACACCCTGGTCCCCGGGGCGGTGGCCTGGACGCCCGACGGTTCCCTCCTGTTCGCGGTCTCCGACAACTACGAGGGCGCCTTCCGCCTGCACACCTACACGGACCCGAACCGCACGGCCCCCACCCTGACGGTGAACGCCCCGTCGACGGCCACCCGCGCCACGTCCCTGACGGCCACCGGCAAGATCAGCTCGGTGGTGCCGTTCACGGCCCCTGTCCAGCTGACGGTCACCAGGTCGGACCTGGAGACTCCGAGCGGCAAGGTCGTCAAGACCGTCACCACCAAGGCCGACGGCACGTACTCGTTCACCGACACCCCGCCCGCCGGCGGCAAGGTCACCTACAAGGTGTCCTACGCGGGCGACGCGGACCACGCCCCCGTCAGCAAGTCGGACGCGGTCGAGGTCTCGCGCAACAGCACCACGCTCACGCTGAACAAGAACAAGAACGTCTACGAGTACGGCAGCGACGTCACGTTCACCGCGCACCTCGGCACCACCTACAAGAACCGCAAGGTGGACATCTACGCCAACCCCTACGGCAGCGACCGGCCGAACAAGCTGGTGAAGTCGGGCACGGTCAACTCCAGCGGCAACCTGTCCGTCACCCTCGACCTGACCCGTGACGTCACGCTCTCGGCGGTCTTCGCGGGCGACGCCCGCTACAAGCCCAAGACGGTCACCAACACCGTCTACACCCGGGCCCGTTCCTCGGTCACGCCGTCGAACCACTACAAGACCGGGACCATCGGCTCGCACAAGTACTACTGGTTCCACAAGAGTTCGACGATCTACGTGACGACGTCGATGAACTACTACACGGGCCGGCAGTTCCGCCTCGACCTCCAGGTCTACGCGGGCGGCGCCTGGCGCTCGGGCGGCAGTGAGTACTTCAATCTCGGCACCGCGGGCACGACGAAGGTCAACATGGGCGCGGTCGGCGCCTCCGGCTACAAGTTCCGGGTCCGCGCCGTGTACGTCAACGGCAGCTCGGGCGACAACGTCAACACGACGAAGTACAGCTCCTGGAAGTACCTGTACTCGACGAACTAGCCCGTCAGACGGGCGGTGAGACTGCGCCCGTACACGTGGTGCGTGTCCACGTCGAGCCGGGTGCCGCCCGGCACGGCACGGACGCGCACCGCGTCGTCTCCGGAGACCTTGCGCAGGGTCCGCCCGCGCAGGGTCACGGTGACGGTGTCGCGGGTGGTCGTCGGGTCGGCGACGGCGACCGCCACCTCGTCCCCGCTCTGGCGCACCAACACGGATGCGGCCCCGTCGACGCTCAGCCCGGCCACGTGGTGCGTCCCGGCGCCGAAGCCGTTCAGCGCGGTCAGGCCGAGGCCCTCGTGGCGGACCGCCTGGAGGCGCGGGGTGTTGGCGAGGACGCGGACGGCGTCGTACGAACGGACCGCTTCCGCCGTGGCGCCGGGAAGCAGCGCCCACGCGAAGGCGATCGGGCCGGCGCCGGGCGGTTGCGCCGTCGTCAGGGAGAAGACCTGTTTCGTGACGGCCGTGTCCGGGTTCGAGAGGCGGACGGTGCGGCGGCTGCGGGTGACGGTCGTCAGGCGGGGCTCGGCGGCCGGGCCGGCGAGCCGGACGTAGCCGACCGCCGTGCCCTGCGTGGCATCCGCCCAGCGCACCCAGGAGTCCCCTTCCGTCACGGACACCGCGTCGCCCGCCGCCGCGATCCGCGCGTCGAGCGTCGTCGTGACCGCGCGGCCCGCGCCCGGCGCGTCCCCGACCCCCGCACCGAGCAGCACGACCTCGTCGTCCAGCAGGAACCAGGAGCGGGTGGCGCGGGCGGAGCGGTACGCCACGAAGTCGTCCGGCAGGATCCCGGCCGCCTTGTCCCGCCACGGCACGTCGTCCGTGAGCACCCAGCCGACCGCCCCGTACGCGCCGAGCACGGCGCCGCCGGAGTGCGCGCCGGTGGCGGTCGGGAAGTAGACGTACGCGTTCTGCGACTCGCTGGACGCCGTGAAGTTCAGCGGGTGGCCGGGGTTGTCGTAGAAGAGCTTGCCGCCGTACGCCTCCGGGACGGTGGCCCGGTGCTCGACGGGCGCGGTGACGCCCGCGAGACCGTACGGCGAGACGGTGGCGAGGTGGTCGACGCCGTACGCCTGCCGCTGGTCCTGCCCGGACAGGTACAGCTGGTGCGCGCCGTCGCCCTGGAACCACGGCATCAGGTTCTCGCCGCTCATGTACTCGTACTTGGAGATCCGGTCCGAGCTGCGGGAGAGCGTGAACGCGTAGCCGGGGCGGCGGTGCACGGTGCGGTCCATGGCGTTGAAGGCCACCGACCGGGCGGGCGGGTTGAGGTCGGCGGCGGGGACCGAGGCGTCGGCGAGCAGGTCCGCGTACCGGACGATGCTGAGCGGGGAGACGAACGAGGTGGGGTCGAGCGCGCTGCGGGAGCCGGCCCGGATGTGCTTCACATAGCTCTTCAGGGCCCGGGCCGGTTCGCCCGCGGACAGGGAGGCGAGGTCGACGACGGCCTCCACGATCACGGCCACGTCGTCGTACCCGGTGCCGGTGCGCGACACCGCGCGTCCCTTCACCGCCTCCATCATCCAGCCCTCGAAGATCAGCGGCGCGAACCCGTCCGCGACCCACCCGTGCACCACCGGCACCAGCTCGTCGCCGTGCGCGAACCCGCTCCCGTCGAGGACCTTCAGCGTCTGCACGACCCGGCTGAGCAGGCCCTTCCCGTACGAGCCGGTGTACGCGACGGAAGAGTGCTGGAGGAACGATCCGTCGGCGTAGTACCCGTCCGTCACGCCGTGCCGCAGGTCGTACGGGTCGATCGTCGCGAACACGGTCAGCTGGTCGGTGAGCGCCTTGCGGATGCGGGCCTCGTCGGCGGTGAGGGCGCCCTGGAGGATGCGGTTGGTGGTGATGTCGGCGAGGTTCGCGCCGGTGTGGAACCGGGAGTCGAGGTCGACGTCACCGTCCTTGCCGTTGCGCAGGTACGCGTCCATCGAGGCGAGGCACGCGGTGACCAGTTCGGCGGGGGCGCGGCCGGCGAGCAGGACGAGGGTGCGGGTGAGGTGCTGGGAGATCCCGATCTCCCAGGAGAACCAGTTGCCGTAGTAGCCCTTGGACTGGTCGCCGTAGAAACGCTCGTGCAGCCACGCCAGCCGGTCGAGCACCCGGTCCTGCACGGCCGTGCTCCCGTACAGATCGGCCGGGACGCCGGGCGTGCGCGTCGCGAGCGCGATCTCGTACAGCTTCTGGAAGCTCGCGGTCAGGTTCGGGTCGCTGGTGCCGAGGGGGAGACCGGCGAACAGTTCGGTGTCGCCGCTCGCGGCGTCGAGCGCGGCGAGGTTCGTGCGGGCGGTGCGCTCGATCGCGGCGCGCTTGGCGGCCGTCTCCGCACGGGAGTTGGAGTCCTCGGTGCCGGCGAACACGGCGACCGTGTTGGCGAGTACCCGTGCCGCCCCGTCAGCGGCCCGAGCGGCCCCGGCCCACCCGACCGGCACGGCCCCGAGCACTCCGGCCGCCCCCAGCATCCCCAGCACGTTCCTGCGACTGAGTCCCATCCGCCGGACGATGACAGACCATCACCTCCCTCACAAGGGGTCTCACTCCCACCAGGCGCTCCGCACCCGCAGGGACCCCGTGCTCTCGCAGCCCGCCCCGTTCACCACTTCCTCTGTGTCGAGGCTCCAGCCGACCACCCCGTTCCCCTTCCGGCCGAGCTCGATGACCCGCTGTGCGTCGACGTGCCGCCCCTCCTGCACCTGGCAGCGCAGCACCGAGGTCCAGGCCCGCCCGTCGAGCGCGGTCCCGACGGCCAGGAGCGGGAGCACCAGGACGGTGAGCACGGCCGCCACCCACCGCTCGGTGCCGCTGATCCGCCGCAGCCAGGGGGCCGGTTCGTACGAGGGGTCGTGATGGTGGCGCCCGCGCCGCCCGGCCCGGTACTCGACGACGACCCCCTCGCGGAGCGCGAACGCCGCGAGCCCGGTGCCGAGCCCCCACCAGGGCCCGTAGAAGCATCCGGCGAGGATCCCGACGGCGAGCGGGTTCGCGACGGTGAGGGCGAGGCGGCGGGCGGTGCCGAGCAGCCCGCCGCCCTTGGGCACGGCACCCCGCGCGGCGAACAGCGCGAACACGACCCGGGAGGCGACGATCCCGAGCACGGCGCCGAGCAGCGGTTCGGTGAGGACCATCCCGATGAGCACGTCCGGCCAGTTCCCGAACTCCATGCCGACGAACACGTCCCGGGCCCCCTCGGCACCGCCCACGGTGTACGCGACCTTGATCGCGGGCACGGCGAGCGCGAGGGCGAGGAGCACGGTGTGCCCGGGGCCGCCCTTGCGGTCCATGGAGCGGACCTGTTCCGGCTGTCGCTGTTCCTGCACCTGCTCTGGCATGCGGCCCACTGAAACACCTGCTCCGGGCCTGCTCGGGGAGGCGGCGCCGGGGCGGGCCCTCACCCGCACGGCCGGGTCCCGGGTGCGCGGGGGGCCCGCCGCGCCGATGGTCGTAGCACCGGTGCGCACCGGAACGCACCGGAGTCGGCACGGGACGGGGGACGGTGTTGGGACAGGCAGGGACGCTCATCCTCGTCATGGCGGCGGCGGTCGTGGCGCCGTTGCTCGCGCACGGGGTGGGCCGCTGGGCGCGGATCCCCGTCGTCATCTTCGAGATCGTGCTCGGCATCCTGATCGGGCCGGACGTGCTGGGCTGGGCGCACGGCGGTGAGGTCGTCGACGTGCTGTCCGACCTGGGCCTGTCGATGCTGATCTTCCTGGCCGGCTACGAGATCGAGTTCGCCGCGATCAAGGGCGACACCCTGCGCCGTTCGGTCGCCGCGTGGGTCGTGTCGCTGGCGCTGGGCCTGGCGATCGCGCTGGCCCTCACCGGGCTCGACCTGGCCCGTACGGTCATCATCGGCACCGCACTGACGAGTACGGCGCTCGGCACGGTGCTGCCGATCCTGCGGGACAGCGGCGATCTGGAGGGCCGGTTCGGCACGGTGATGCTGGCGTTCGGCGCGGTCGGCGAGTTCGGGCCGATCATCGCGATGGCGGTGCTGCTGAGCGGGCGCAGCCCCGGCACGGCCACCGTCGTCCTCGCGGTGTTCGCGGCGATCACCGCGGCCGCCGTGTTCTGGGCGCTGCGCCCGCGCCCGCCCTGGTTCAGTCAGGTGATCCGGACGACCCTGCACACGAGCGGCCAGTTCGCGGTGCGGTTCGTGATGCTGTTGCTCGTGGCGATGCTCGCGCTGTCGCAGGCGTTCGGCCTGGACGTGCTGCTCGGCGCGTTCGCGGCGGGCCTGCTGACCCGGCTGGTGCTGGTGGGGGCGGCGCCGGAGAGCAGCGAGGAGGTGCTGGAGAAGGTCGAGGCGATGGGCTTCGGGTTCCTGGTGCCGCTGTTCTTCATCGTGACCGGCATCGAGTTCGACCTGGCCTCGCTGCTCGACGGGGGCCGCACGCTGCTTCTGCTGCCGGTGTTCCTGGTGCTGTTCCTCGTGGTCCGCGGCCTGCCCGCGTACTTCCTGGCCCCGCGTGACCTGAGCCCGCTCAGCCGGCGCGCCCTGACCGTGTACTCGGCGACCTGTCTGCCGCTCGTCGTGGCGATCACCGCGATCGGCGTCGACGACGGGGTGCTGGCGCAGAGCGACGCGGCGGCGCTGGTCGGCGCGGCGATGATCTCCGTCCTGGTCTTCCCGCTGGTCGCGATGCGGCTGCGGGCGCGGGCCCGGGGCACGGCGCCGGAGCTGCCGCGCGGGGCGGGGGAGACGGAGACCTGGTGAGCCGGGGCCCGGTTCAGCCCGGGCTGCGGGGCAGGTCCCAGACGACCCGCCGCTTGCGCGGTCCGCGCAGCAGCCCCTGCGTCTGGGTGGTGATCGCGGCGAGCGCGTTGATGGTCCAGTGGGCGAGCGGATACAGGGGCAGCAGCAGACACGCGTAGAGGAGCCGTGGGTCGAGGCGGAGTTCGACGGCGACCGCGATGGCGATCTGGAGCATCGCGACGACGGCGATCCCGACGCCCCACGCGATCATCCAGCGGAACTTGGTGTCGCCCGGGTGCCCGATCCAGTGCACGACGCCCCACACGGTCGCCGCGAGCATCGTGAGCACCCAGACGTAGGAGAGGAGGGCCTCGACGGCGATGGGCCACATGCCGCGGTGCCGGGCGCGGGCGACGGTACGGCCGTGCGTGCGCAGCACCTCGCCCTGGCCGCGGGCCCAGCGGGTGCGCTGCGCCCAGATGCCGCTCAGGGTCTGCGGGACCTGCATGCCGACGAGGGCGTGCGGGGCGAAGCCGGTGAGGTGTCCGGCCTCCAGGAGCCGCCAGGTCAGTTCGATGTCCTCGGTGGCCATGCGGGGGTCGTAGCCGCCGACGGCGAGGACGGCGTCGCGGCGGAACAGTCCGAGGACGCCCGCGACGGTGCCGACCCGTCCGGCGAGCGCGTGGGTGCGGCGCATCAGCCCGATCAGCGAGGCCGTCTCCAGCATCTGCATGGTGGCGAGGACGCTGCCCCGGTTGGTGACGCGGGGGCTGCCGGCGACGGCGGCGTAGCGCGGGGAGCGCTGGATGCGGGCGACGAGGTGCCGTACGGCGTCGGGGTGCAGGTGGGTGTCGGCGTCGGTGACGAGGACGAGGTCGTGGCGGGCGCGGCGCATCCCGTCGTTGAGGCGGTCGGCCTTGCCGAGGTTCACCCCGTCGTCGACGACGGTGACGCGCGGGTCGTCCCCGGCGGCGGCGCGGGCGGCGGCGACGGTGGCGTCCTTGGAGCCGTCGTTGAGGACGAGGATCTCCAGGCCGGGGTAGTCGACGCGGCGCAGGGCCGCGACGCAGCGCGCGATGACCGCTTCCTCGTTGTAGGCGGGGACGAGGACGGTGACGCCGGGCCAGCCGCCGTCCGGCTCGACCGCGTCGGGCCGCTCGTCGAGGAGCCGGAAGGCGACCCCGCCGACCATCCAGGCGGCGCCGGTCACGACCGGGTAGAACGCGAGGAAGACGAGCAGGACGTCGAGGAAGCTCACGGGGCCTTCCCCTCCTCACGGCGCCGGGAGGCGCTGCCGAAGGCCAGGGCGATCCCGAAGACGCACCAGGAGATCAGGACGGCGAGCAGCAGGTGCCGCAGGATGAACGACTGCCCGAGCAGCACGACCGCGAGGACACCGGCCGCCAGCCAGATCAGCGTGCCGAGCAGGAACGCGAGGACCTTGCGGCGGCCGGGGGCGGGCCGGGCCGGCTCGAAACGGAGCGGCGGGCGGCTGGGGCTGGTGCTCATACACGGACCGACCTTCTCGTGCGGCTCACGCGTCACGTAGCGGCAACCCTATGGCGCCCCAGGCCGGGTATGCACCTTATGTCCGTCGCGGGGGGTGCGGGCGACGGCTGTCGTCGGGGGTGCGGGCGGCGGACCGTCAGGGGGTGCAGGCGGCGGCGACCGACACGCTGTTCTCGTACAGGTGGAAGCGCGTGATGCGGCCCTCCTCGACGGTCAGGCGCAGCGCGTAGGGCCCCTCGAAGGACTTGCCGGTGGCGCGCACGGTGCCGGAGAGGTGCCCCATCAGCACGGCGTCCGTGCCGTCGACGAGCAGCGTGTCGACCGAGGCGCGGGCGTCCTCGGCGACGGTGTGCGCGGCCAGCTCCTCGAACTGCGCGGCGCACTCGGCGGCGGTGCGGCGGGGCCGGATCCACGGGACGACGGGGTTCTCGGCGAGCAGCCAGTCGACCTCGTCGGCGAACAGCGCGGTCAGCCGCTCGGTGTCGGCGGCGGCCCGTGCGGCGAAGAAGGCGTCGACGGCGGTGCGGGTGGCCCGGGCGGCGTCGGTGCGGCGGGTGTCCTCTGTGGTGGTCATGCACCGATCGTGGCCCGGGCCGCCGGAATGGGCGATGACCCGGGAGGTAATGCCGCCCGTCAGCCCCGCAGCGCCGACGCGAGGATTCCCGGCAGGCGCCGCATCCTGCCGTCGGCGGCGTACGCGGTCAGGCGGCGCATCGTCGTGCGGCCGGTGCGGTTGGTGACGTAGTACGGCGGGCGGGGCGACAGCGAGGGCGAGCCCGTGAACAGGCCGCGGGGCGCGGGCGCGAACGGCGCGCGCAGCACCGTCTTCTCCACGTCCTCCAGCTGGAAGGCGTTGTGCACGAACCCGATGCCGCTGCCGATGTCCTGCCGGGTGTGGCCGGGGAACGCGCCCCACGGCGTGTAGCCGAGCAGGAAGCCGAACGCCGACCAGCAGTTGACGCCGAGCGTGCCGTAGCGCAGCGCGGCGATCGCCCCGTCGACCGCCGTGCGGTGGGCGCGCTCGGTGCGGGGGTGGACGAGGAGCGTCGCCCCGAGCGTGCCCGGCAGCCTGTCGTTGGCGAACTCGACGGCTGCGGCGAGGAATTCGGGGGCGTCGGCGCCGGGCAGGCGCACCACGCCGAGCGCGCTCGCGAACACCTCGATGGTGAGCATCGGGTCGTCGGGGTCGCTGATCTCGGGGACCAGGACCCGGCAGCCGCCGTCCCCGTAGGCCTCGGCGTCCGGGTGCGTCCCGGCCGTCGCGGCGATCCGGTCGGCCGCACCCGGGTAGTGATCGGCGCGCTCGGGCAGTTCGCGCAGGACCCGGCGGATCTCCTCGAGCAGCCGCTCCGTGCCGTCCCAGTCCCGTGGCACGACCAGGACCTGGGTGGCGACGCAGTTGTGGCCGGAGTTGTTGAGCTTGCTCGTGACGATGTGCTCCGCCTGGAAGCGGAAGTCCGCCGCGCTCCACGGTCCGGGCGTCACGATGCACGGACTCACCCCGCCCAGCTCGCTCGTGAACGGCTTGCCGTTGAGCGGGGCGCCGGCCGCGCGGCGCTGTGCCGCCCGCTCGTCCGTGCCCCACACGATCGCGTCGTGGGTGCGCTCGCTGCCGGTGACATGGATGGTGTCGACGCCCTCGCGCCCGGTCAGGTACGCGCCCTCCGCCGCGCCACCGTCCACGAAGCGCACCCAGCCGCGCTCCACGAACTCGGCGAACACCGCCTCGAAGTGCGGCCGCAGGTAGGCGTTGACCGGGTTCATCTTGGCGAGGACGACCTGGCCCTCGGCGTACAGCTTGTGCAGGACGTCGAGCGGGGTGATCGCGGCGACGTTGCCCGCGCCGAGCACGAGCGCGACTCCGCTCGCGCCCGCCCGGCCCCGGTACTCCCCGGCCGCGCGGGCCAGGACCTGCTCACGGGTGGTGCCCGGCAGCGTCCACACCTGGGCACCGAAGCCGCTCAGGAGCAGCCGGTCGGAGCCGGTGACCGGGAAGACGTCGACGACCGTACGACCCTCGCGGGTCCGGACCGCCCTGTCCGGTACGGGAGTTCGGCCCGCGTCGAGGCGGCGCAGGACGTGCAGGGTGGCGCGCACGCCCTGCGCGAGCGCCCAGGGCGCAGCCACCCAGTCCTCGGCCGCCCAGCCGGAGTCCTCCGGATACCCCTTGGCGCGGGCCGCGTCGGCGACCATGGCGGCGGCGCCGGCCGCGATCCGCGGCAGCATGCGCTCCAGCAGGGCGATCCGCTCGGGCAGCGCGGTCCTGGTCCAGCTCCCGGCGCGCTCGCGCAGGTCGTGGACGGCCCGGTCCAGCGGGGCGGTGTCCAGCGCCGATGCGGTGGTGCTCACAGGTCGACTCCTCTTGTGTTCACGGGCGTTCAGGTGGTCAGGCGGGTCCGGTCGCGCTCCGGGTCGACGAGCGCGTACGCGGCCACGGCGCCGGCCGTGAGCAGCACGCCGGACAGCAGCACGGCGTGCCGGTAGCCCGCGGTGCCCTGGGCGTCGACGAGGGCGCCGACGACCGCGGGCGCGACCAGGCCGGCAGCCGTGACCAGCGCGTTCATCAGGCCGAGGGCGCCGCCGCCGCGGCCCGGCGGGGCGAGAGCGGCGACGGTGGTGGCGGCCACGGTGGCGTAGGCGCCGCCGAAGCCGAAGCCCAGCGCGATCAGCACGGTCTGGGACGCGCGCCCGTCGGTCAGCGGCGTGAGCAGCAGGCACACCGCGCCGATCGCGAGCAGGCCCGCGCCCACCCGCCCGCGCGCGGCCTTCCCGCTCGCGCCGCGCCGCATCAGCCGCCCGGTCAGCCCGGCCTGCCCGAACAGGACGGCGGCGCCGACCGCCCAGGGCGCGACGATCACCAGTCCGGCGGTGCCGGCCGCGTAGCCGAGGGCGTGGCGCAGGTACGACGGCAGCCACACCAGCATCAGCGCCACGGTCCAGTAGCTGGTGAAGTACGCGAGCGTCGTGCCGATCCAGGTGCGGCTCGCGAAGATCCGCCGGTAGGGGACCTGAGGTCCGGTGCCCGTGGCGCCGCCGCCGGCGGGGCGCGGGCTGTCCGCGCCGAGCGCCGCCCAGGCGAGACCCCACACCGCGCCGGCCGCCGCGAGCAACCACAGGGCCGAGCGCCAGCCGTGGTGCTGGATCAGCCAGGTCAGGGTCGGGGCCGAGACAATGACGCCGAGCGTGATGCCGACCGTGATCAGGGCACCCGGCAGATTGCGCCGGTGGTCGGGGAACCAGGACAGCGTGGCCTGCTGGGCGACGGGGAACGCGGGTCCCTCCGCCGCGCCCAGGAACACCCGGGAGCCCACGAGGACCGCGAGCCCGCCACCGATCGCGGGCGGCACCTGCGCCACCGACCACAGCGCGGCCATGACCAGGAGCAGCACCTTCGGCGACACCCGGTCGGCGGCGAGCCCGACCACGATCGCGGCGACCGAGAACAGGAGGAAGAACGCGCTGTTGGCGAGCCCGAACTCGGTGGCGCTCAGGTGCAGATCGGCGCGGATCTCGTCACCGGCGAGCCCGAGGACGGACTTGTCGGCGAAGTTGACCATCATGAAGACGACGAGCAGGCCGGTCACCGTCCAGGCCCGCCGGCCGCCGCCCTCGCGGTCCGCGACTCCCTTGCCGGGCGCGGCGGTCGTGGCGGTCATGCGAGCGGGACCCCGGCGATGGCGATGCGCTCCATCACCCGGCGGTGCGGGAAGTAGTCGTTGACCGCGTAGTGCTGGACGGCGATGTTGTCCCAGATCGCGATGGAGTCCGGCTCCCAGTGGAAGCGGATCTGGAACTCGGGGATGCGCGCCTGGAGCACCAGGATGTCGAGCAGTTCGCGGTTCTCCCGCTCGGACAGGCCCTTGATGTACCGGGTGAAGGGCTCGTTGACGTACAGCGTCCGGCGGCCGCTGCGCGGGTGGCGCACGACGACGGGGTGCTCGACCTGCGGCCAGTTCGCGCGGAAGGCGGCCTTCTGGTCGTCGTCCATGAGCGCGCCCCAGCTGGCCTCCCAGTCGTGGACGGCGGTCAGTCCGTCGATGCGCTCCTTCAGGTCCTCGGGCAGGTTGTCGTAGGCGGCCGCCATGTCGGCCCACATGGTGTCGCCGCCCGCGGCGGGCACCTCCACGGCGCGCAGCACGGCGCCGAGCGAGGGGTTGGCCATGAACGAGTGGTCGCTGTGCCAGATGTTCTTGTTGCCCGCGGCCTTGGCGTCCTTGGCGAGCCGGGAGATGCCGGGGGTGCCGGTCCGCGCGAAGAACGGGTTGGGCTCGGGCGGGCCCCACACACCCGAGAGGGCCAGCTGGTGCTCGGCGGTGAAGCCGTGCTGCCCCCGGAAGAAGATCACCTTCCACTCGAGGAGCGCCTGGCGCAGCTCCCCGGCGAGCTGCTCGGTGACGGGCCGGGTCAGGTCGACGCCGCCGAGCACGGCGCCGAAGTGCGGGGTGAGCGGGGCGACCTCGAAGCAGGTGTACGCGGGCTGTTCGGTGCCCGGGGCGAGCCGGTCCAGGGTGCGGCGCCCGTAGTGCATCAGGGGCTTGTCGAGCACCGGGCGGGGATCGGCCACGGAGGCCGAGGCGACGTCGTGCATGAGGAAGTCCTCCCGACAGCGCACGCGTGAACGCGGGCGGCTGGATGACAGACACGGATTACGTAACCGGCAGTATCGATATTGCCTCGCGACGAGGCAAGGGGGTGCGCCGGGTTGATTTCCGGGGGGCCGGGAGAAGGGACGGCAGGGACCGGGAGACGGGGCGGCCTGGGGCTGGGGGCGGGACGGCCCGGGGATGGGCGGAGTCATGGCCCGGGGCCGGGCGGTGTGACGGCCCGAGGAGGGGAGGCAGGGTGGCCTCGGGCTGGGGGCGGGACGGCCCGAGGCGGGGAGGCGGGGCGGCCTGGGGCTGGATGGTGGGGTGGCCCGGGTCGGGAGGCAGGGCGGCCTCGGGCTGGTGGGCGGGACGGCCAGGGACCCGGCGGTGCGACGGCCCGGGGCTGGGCGGTGTGATGGCCCGGGGGCGGTAGGCAGGGTGGGCTGGGGCTGGGGCGGCCCGGGGCCCGGAGGCGGGGTGGCCCGGGATCGGGCGGTGGGCCGGCCCGGGGCCGGGGTGGTGTTGCCCTGGGTCAGGAGGCGACCGCGCGCCCCACGAGGTCCACCACCGAGTCGACCAGCGCCTCGTCCGGCAGCCGCTGCTCGGCGACCAGGCGGAACAGCAGCGAGGAGGCGACCAGCGTCGTCGCCGTGGACAGATCGGCGTCCGGCCGCACGTCGCCGCGCGTCACGCCGCGCTCCAGGACGTGCCGGGTCTCGCTCGTCACGCGCGCCGTGTACGCGCCGTACCCCTCGGGCACCATGTCCTGCTCGGCGGCGGCGCCGATCACCCCGGCGAGCAGCCGTGCGATGCCCGGCTGCCGGTACGCGGTCATGCGGGCGGTCAGGACGGCCCGCAGCTCGGCGCGGAAGTCCCCCATGTCGGGCACGCTCAGCGGCCCGATCCGGGACTCGGCCGCCGCGATGACGAGATCCTGCTTGGTCGGCCAGCGCCGGTACATGGCCGGCTTGCTGACCCCGGCGCGGGCCGCGACGGAGTCCATCGTCAGCGCGGCCATGCCGCTCTCCGCGACCAGTTCGACCACGGCGTCCAGGACGGCGCGCGTGACGTGCTCCTGGCGCGGCCGTCCCGGTCCCCGCCGCGTGCCCTGCCCCTGATCGTCGGCCATGCGGCGACCCTACGCGGCCGTGAGCTCCGCCCGCAGCACGTGCTTGGTGACCTTGCCGGAGGGGGTGCGCGGCAGCTCGGCGCGCAGGACGAGTTCGCGGGGGATCTTGTAGCGGGCGAGCCGGGGCTCCAGCCAGCCGCGCAGCTCGTCCAGGGTCGGCCCGGTGCCCTCGCGTGCGACCACGTACGCCACGACGGTCTCGCCCCACTGCGGGTGCGGGCGGCCGACGACGGCGACGTCGAGGACGTCGGGGTGGCCGCGCAGCGCCCCCTCCACCTCCTGGGAGGCCACGTTCTCGCCCCCGGTGACGATCACGTCCTTCATGCGGTCCACCACGGTCACGAACCCGTCCTCGTCGGTGCGCCCCAGGTCGCCGCTGCGGTACCAGTCGCCGGCGAACACCTCGGCGGTGGCGGCCGGATCGTCGAGGTAGCCGACCATGCGGGTGTCCGAGCGCAGCCAGATCTCGCCCGTCTCGCCCGGCCCGGCGTCCGTGCCGTCGGGCGCGACCACCCGCAGTTCCACCCCGGGCATGCCGCCCCGCCCGATCGACCCCGCCTTGGTGACCTGCTCGGCCGGCGAGAGCGAGGCCCCGACCGGTCCCGTCTCGCTCATCCCGTACACCTGGTGGAAGGCGTCGGAGCGGTACGCCTTCATGAGCCGGCGCGCGCTGTCGGCGTCCAGCGGTCCGGCCCCGTAGATCCAGGCCCGTACGGAGCTCAGGTCGAAGGAGTCCAGGTCGGGGACGGCCTGGAGCGGGGCGAGGAAGGCGATCGGGGCGCCGAACAGGGCGGTGATCCGCTCCCGTTCGATCGTCTCCAGCATGCCGCGCGGCGTGTACTCGCGCTGCAGCACGACCGTGGCGCCGAGCAGCAGCGTGCTCAGCGTCCAGTTGTTGAGCGGCGACGCGTGCCAGATCGGCATGCAGATCAGGAACCGCTCGTCCCGGTGGAGCGGGACCGTGGCCGCCGTGTACGTGGCCGCGAGGGCGACCGAACGGTGCGTGTGGACACAGCCCTTGGGGGTCCCGGAGGTGCCCGACGTGTACAGGATCTGGGCGATGTCCGTGTCGGGGCCCGGCTCGCCAGCCCAGGGCCCGGCCCGGTCCAGCAGCGACTCGAAGCTGTCGGCGGGGCGCTCGCCGGCCGCCGCGTCCGGGTGGCTGACCAGCCAGGTCACCTCCGCGTCGGCGGCTGTCGCACGCTCCCCGATCTCCGCGTCGACGACCGCGAGCCGGGCCCCGCAGTGCCGCAGCTGCCGGGCCACCTCGCCGGTCCGGAACTTGTGGTTCACCGGCACCAGCGTCGCGCCCGCGTACCAGGCGCCGAACGCCGCCCACAGGAACGCCGGGGTGTTGTACGTCATCACCGCGAGCCGGTCGCCGGGCCGCAGCCCGGCCTCCCGCAGCACGGTCGCGGCGCGCCGGGCCGCTTCGGCGAACTCCCGGTAGGTCCACCGCCGGGCACCGTAGACCACCGCCTCTTGGTCGCCGGCCGAGCGAACCGCGCTGTCCAGCAGGGCACTGAGGTGCATGTCGTTCTCCTTGCGCTCTTTGCGGGCCGGGCCGGTCGGGTGCCGGCCATGGCGCGAAGCTCTGAATGATGGTTCACTGCTTGTATGGCCTACCGCAAGACCCCCGCCGAGATCGGCCGGCTCGAAGCCGCGCGCGAGCACCTCGTCGCCAGCGCCACCGCCGTCGTCGCCGAGGTCGGCTGGGCGCAGGCCTCGGTCACCGCCGTCGCCGCCGCGGCCGGGATCGCGGCCGGGTCCGTGTACCAGCACTTCCCGTCCAAGGCCGCGCTCGCCGTCGAGGTGTTCCGGCGCGCCGCCGGACGCGAGGTCGAGGTCCTCGGGCAGGTGCTGCACGAGCCCGGCGACCCCGTCGAGCGCCTCGCCCGCGGCGTCGAGGTCTTCGCCCGCCGCGCCCTGGAGAACCGGGGCCTGGCCTACGCCCTGCTCGCCGCCCCCGCCGAACCGGCCGTCGGCGCCGAGCGCCTCGACTTCCGCCGCCGCTACCGCGCCCTGTACGCCGAGGTCGTACGGGAGGGCATCGCGGCCGGCCGGCTCCCCGCACAGAACGCGGAGATCACCGCCGCCGTGCTCACCGGCGCCATCGGCGAGGCCCTCGTCGACCCTCTCGCCGACCCCGACCCGGACGGCACCGGACAGCTCCTCGCCGACCTCACCGCCGCCGCGCTGCGCTGCGCGGGCGCGCCGACACCCTGACCCCACCCCGTCCCGTCACAGGAGGCACGCACCGTGCAGAGCAAGCCCACCGCCGTGACCCACGAAGTGGCCAACCAGGCACCGCCGTTGACCGGCCACGACGTCGCCGACGACCCGGTCCTCCTGGAGGGCGTGCGCCGCGAGGGCGCCGCCTGGTCCCTCGACGACCTGCACCGCATCGGCCGCCGCGCGGGCAGCGAGGAGGTCCGCCGCTGGGCCGAGGAGGCCAACACCTACGAGCCGGCCCTGCGCACCCACGACCGCTACGGCAACCGCGTCGACGAGGTCGACTTCCACCCCGCCTACCACTCCCTCATGGACGTGGCGATCTCCGAAGGCCTCGGCGGCAGCGCCTGGGCCGACGAACGGCCCGGCGCCCACGTCGCGCGCGCCGCCGGGTTCATGGTGTGGTCCAGCACCGAGGCCGGACACGGCTGCCCGGTCTCCATGACGTACGCCGTCGTGCCCGCCCTGCGCCACGCCCCCGACCTCGCCAAGACGTACGAACCCCTGCTGACCAGCCGCGTCTACGAGCCCGGCCTGCGCACCCCCACCGAGAAGGCCGGGCTGCTCGCCGGCATGGGGATGACCGAGAAGCAGGGCGGCACCGACGTGCGCGCCAACACCACGGCCGCCGTCCCGCAGCCCGACGGCACCTGGCGGCTGCGCGGCCACAAGTGGTTCACCAGCGCCCCCATGAACGACCTGTTCCTGGTCCTGGCCCAGGCCCCCGGCGGCCTGTCCTGCTTCCTCGTGCCGCGCGTCCTGCCCGACGGCAGCCGCAACACCTTCCGGATCCAGCGCCTCAAGAACAAGCTCGGCAACCGCTCCAACGCCTCCAGCGAGCCCGAGTTCGACGACACCGTCGCCTGGCTCGTCGGCGCCGAGGGCAAGGGCGTGCGCACCATCATCGACATGGTGACGAGCACCCGCCTCGACTGCGTCCTCGGCTCCGCCTCCGGCACCCGCGCCGCCCTCGCCGAGGCCGCCCACCACGCCCGCCACCGCTCGGTGTTCGGCGCCAAGCTCATCGACCAGCCGCTCATGCGCAACGTGCTGGCCGATCTGTCCGTCGAGTCCGAGGCGGCGACGACGGTCGCCCTGCGTCTCGCGGGCGCCGCCGACCGCGCCCAGCAGGGCGACGAATCCGAGCGCGCCTTCCTGCGCCTCGCCACCGCCGTCGCCAAGTACTGGGTCTGCAAGCGTCAGCCCGCCGCCGTCGCCGAAGCTCTGGAATGCCTCGGCGGCAACGGATATGACGAACTGTCAGGCATGCCGCGCCTCTACCGCGACGCCCCCCTCAACGGCATCTGGGAAGGCTCCGGCAACGTCAACGCGCTCGACATGCTCCGCGCCCTCGCCCGCGAACCCGCCTCCCTCGACGCGTTCCGTGCGGAGATCGAGGCCGCGTCCGGCGCCGACGCGCGGCTCGACACCGCCTGGCGCGAGCTCCAGGGCGAGCTGACGCTCACCGAGGACGCCCCGCTGCGCGCCCGCCGCGTCATCGAACGCGCCGCGCTCGTCCTGCAGGGCTCGCTCCTCGTCCGGCACGCGCCGGCCGCCGTCGCCGACACGTTCTGCGCGACACGGCTGGCCGGCGACCGCGGACAGGCCTTCGGCACGCTGCCGCCGGCCTCGGACTTCGCGGCGCTCCTCGACCGGCTGCCCGCGGGCCTCTGACCGGGGGACGCGGACGGATCAGTCGTCGGCGCTGTCGGCGGCGGCCTTCGCGTCCACCACCCCGAGCCCGAGTTTCTCCACGTGGTCCGGGTTCTTCGCCGTGTCCCGGATGATCCGCATGATCTCGTCCGGGTCCTTGCCCTCGCCGTGCAGCAGCGCGGCGACGGCCGCCACGTACGGGGCGGCCATCGACGTCCCGTCCAGCTCCCCGTACCCGGAGTCGTTCACCTCCCCGTTCTTCTTCTCGGTGAGCTGCACCCCGTACGTCGGCAGCGTCGACATGATGCCGACACCGGGCGCCGAGACGGCGTCCTGCGCACCGAAGTTGGAGAACTCGGCCGGCTGCCCGTCGCGATCGCTCGCCCCGACCACGAGCACCGGAGTCTGCACCTTGTACGGCTGGGTCGCGGCGCCGTCGTTCCCGGCGGCGGCCACGACCACGGCGCCCTTGTCGTGGGCGTGCTGGATCGCGGCGTTCAGGATGCCGCCCTGGAGGAGGTTCGACATCAACGGGCCTTCGCCGAGGGAGAGGTTGATGACGTCGGCGCCGTGGTCGGCGGCCCAGACGATGCCCCGGGTGATGTTCCCGTTGCTGCCGCTGCCGTCGGCGCCCAGGACCCGTACCGGCATGATCTTCGCGGCGGGGGCGCCGCCCGCGACGCCGATGCCGTTGTCGGTGTGGGCCGCCGCGATGCCCGCGACGTGCGTGCCGTGCCCGAAGCCGTCCTGCGGCTTCTTGTCGCCGTCCACGAAGTCGTACCCGCCGACGAGACGGCCCTTCAGATCCGGGTGCTTCAGGTCGACGCCGCTGTCGACGACCGCGATCACCGTGTCGTCGCCCTCCGCGTCCTTCCACGCGTCCGGCAGCCGCAACGTGTCCAGCGCCCACTGCCGGCCGCGCAGCGGGTCCGCCTTCTTCTCGTCGTCCCCGCACGCCGTGGTGAGCCCGCCGACCATGACCCCCACAACGATCCCCACGCAGATCCTCCGGACGGCAGCACGGGTCATCGGGGCCTCTTCTCGATCGGCGCGTTCTTCTCTCGGGCTGCTTCCAGGGGACGGCCCGCCCCTCGCGACGGCGACACGGGTTCCTCCGGACGGGTGAGCCTCTCGTCGCCGGGCGCGGGCCGGTGGGGCTTCTCGCGCATTTCCCCGCGCCCCTGAAATGCAGACCCTTCGGGTCGCCTTTCCCCGATCAAGGTGCGGGGCGCCTGTGGTCGGGGAAAGG
>NZ_JBHYTK010000044.1:0-5589 GCF_042749255.1 Streptomyces sp. NPDC059524
CCCCGGTACCGACCGGGGCGGGCGTCCTCGTGTTCTCCGTACCTGTGCGGCCGGTTCTCCGTACCTGTGCGGCTGGGATCTCCGTACCTGTGCGGCCGGGTTCTCCGTACCTGTGCGGGCGGCCGCTCAGACCCGCGTGAAGCACCACGTCGCGGCCAGCACGGCGAGCAGTCCGGCGCTGCCGGTGAGCACCGCCGCGGCGACCGGACGCACTCCTTCCGCGACCGGTTCGCCCTGTGCGGACCGCACCCCCGTCCACAGCAGCAGTCCCGCCCCGAACAGCGCGAACACGGCACCCGCGAACACCGCAGGCGTACTCTCCATCGCCTTTGCCTCCCCCGGCAGTCGGTACCGCTTCGGGTACCCAGGGCCGCGAGGCTGGCACGCACGGGGGAACCCCGGGTGAACTCCCGTACAGCGCGGGGCGAAGTCCGGCTAGCCGGCGAGTGCCACCGGCTCCAGGAAGCCCTGCTCGACGAGGGTGCGGATCTGCGCGGGCGTACGGTCGCGCAGCAACACGGGCTCCTCGCCCATCAGTTGCGCGATGGCGTCCAGGATCCGGCCGGCGCTCAGCGTCCCGTCGCACACACCCGCGAACCCGGCGCCCACCGTGTCCACCTTCGTGGCCCGGCGCATCCCGCGTCCCTGGCGCAGCACGACGTGCTCCGGGTCCTCGGCGCCGGGCAGCCCGACCTGCTCCTGCACGACCTCGCCGGACAGCTTGAACGCCGATTCCAGCAGCGCCGCGTCGTCGTTCGCCCGCAGCCAGTCGACCCGCGCGAAGTGGGCGCGCACGGTGTCGCCGAGCGGCTGCTCGACGGGGTGCGGCCACTCCTCGACGGTGATCGACGGCTCCTCGGCGGCGGCCGCGCTCTTCCTGAGCGTGATCCAGCCGAAGCCGACGGAGCGCACACCGGCGTCCTCGAACGCGTCGAGCCACGCGTCGTAGCGCGCCGCGTACTCGGCCGGGTCGGTGCGGTGGTCACCGGCGTCGCGCAGCCACAGCTCGGCGTACTGCGTGATGTCCTGCACCTCGCGCTGCACCACCCAGGCGTCGCAGCCGCGCGGCACCCACGAGCGCAGCCGCTCCTGCCACTCCTCGCCGTCCACGTGCTGCCAGTTGGCCAGGAACTGGGCGTACCCCCCTTCGTTCAGCCGCTCCCCCGCCTGCTGAACGAGCGTGCGGCACAGATCGTCCCCGCTCATCCCGCCGTCCCGGTACGTGAGCCGGGCGCCGGGCGAGATGACGAACGGCGGGTTCGACACGATCAGGTCGTACGTCGCCTCGCCGACCGGCTCGTACAGGGAGCCCTCGGAGAGTTCGGCGGCCGGGACCCCGCTCAGCGCGAGGGTGAGCGCGGTGATGTGCAGCGCCCGCGCGTTGAGGTCGGTGGCGGTGACCCGGGTGGCGTGCCGGGAGGCGTGCAGCGCCTGGATGCCGGAGCCGGTGCCGAGGTCCAGGGCGGAGTCGACCGGGGTGCGCACGGTGATGCCGGCGAGCGTGGTGGACGCGCCGCCGACACCGAGCACGACGCCCTCCTCTCGGCTGCCGATGCCGCCGGCTCCGCCGACCGCGCAGCCGAGGTCGGAGACGATGAACCAGTCCTCGCCGTCCGGGCCGCCGTAGGGGCGCACGTCGACGGTCGCCGCGACCTCGGCGCCGTCGGTCTCGCGCAGCCAGCCGCTCGCCACGCACGCGTCGAGCGGCAGCACGTCCGCCAGGCGGGCACGCGGCACGGGCTGCTGGAGCAGGAAGAGGCGGACGAGCGCCTCCAGGGGGCTCTCGCCGCGGGTCGCCCGCAGCGCGGGCACGGTCTCGCTGCGCGCGAGCGCCGCGTACGCGGGCGCCCCGAGCAGGTCGAGCAGCCCGTCGGCGGTGAACTCGGCTTTGAGCAGCGCGTCGCGCAGGGCGAGCGCGACGTCGGAACGGTCGGCGGCGGGCAGGTTGTCCAGGCTGGTACGACTCACGCTCCCATTGTGACCCGGGAACGGCCGCGCCCCCGGTGCGCGGGGGCACCGGGGGCGTCGTGAGGCGTGTGGGGCCGGTGGGGCGGCCCGGAACTCATGGGCTCAGGAACTGAGAAGCCCAGAAGGTCAGGAGCTCAGAACCTCAGGAGCCCAGAAGCCCAGAAGCCCAGAAGCAGGAACTCAGGAGTTCTTGGAGGCGGACGGCGTCGCGGCCGTGCTCTTGCAGCCTTCCTGCTTCTCCATGGCCTTGCCGACCTCGCCCTCCTGCAGCTCGGCGACGGCGTTGTCGCCGTTCTGGCTGAGCTTCGTCAGGCCTTCGCCGATGCCTTCCAGGCCCTTGGCGAACGCGGCCTGGTCACCGGTGTCGAGCGCGTCGACCTTCTTCTTCAGGTCCGCGTAGCCCGTGGAGAGGGCGTCGAGCTCCTTGACGGCGTTCTGCTGCTTCTTCTTGCCGTCGTCGACCGGCGGCGGGCCGGCCTTCTCGACCGCGTCGGCGATGTCGCCGTACGCGTCGGAGAGGTCCTGGAACGCCTTGGAGTCGGCCTTCTGCACCTCCTCCGGCTTGCTGTTCTCCGAGCTGACCTTCTGGATCGAGTCATTGGCGGCCTGGATCTTCTTCGCCGGTGCCACCCGGGCGTCACAGACCTGCTTGGCCCAGGAGTTCAGTTCCTCGTTGCTGTCGTCGCCGCTGCAGCCCGACAGCGCCAGTACCAGTACCGCACCGCCGGACAGTGCGGCCGCGAGCTTCTTGTTCACCGGATTGGTCCCTTCCATGGCTCTCGGCCCCGGAACTTACACGCCAAGTACACGACCATCGCACGCGAGGCGTTAGATATGACCAGTTTCTTCCCCTTTAGGGGCCATTTGCATCAAGGGAGAGAAGGCTCACGGGACACGAAACGGCAAACCCGGGACACGCGAGAGGCGGACGGCCCGTCAATCCGGGCCGCCCGCCTCCGTGTTGACCGCGCACGCACGGTCTTCGGCACGCTCCTAGGGCATTACGGCACCACCGCCGGATCCACCGGATCCGCCTGCTTGGCGGCCGGTCCGGCGTCGTCCCCGTCGTCGTCGACCGCGATGCCGCGCCGCTTGGAGACGTAGACCGCGCCGACGATGACGACGAGCGCCAGCACCGCGACCAGGACCCGTACGCCGACGCTCGCGTCGTCCCCGAAGCTGAACTTGACGATCGCGGGCGCGATGAGCAGCGAGACCAGGTTCATGACCTTCAGGAGCGGGTTGATCGCCGGACCCGCCGTGTCCTTGAACGGGTCGCCGACCGTGTCGCCGATGACCGTGGCGGCGTGGGCCTCGCTGCCCTTGCCGCCGTGGTGGCCGTCCTCGACGAGCTTCTTCGCGTTGTCCCAGGCGCCGCCCGAGTTGGCGAGGAAGACGGCCATCAGCGTGCCGGTGCCGATGGCGCCCGCCAGATACGCGCCGAGCGCGCCGACGCCGAGGGTGAAGCCGACCGCGATCGGCGCCATGACGGCGAGCAGTCCGGGCGTGGCGAGTTCGCGCAGGGCGTCCTTGGTGCAGATGTCGACGACCCGCCCGTACTCCGGCGTCTCCGTGTGGTCCATGATCCCGGGGTGCTCGCGGAACTGCCGCCGCACCTCGTAGACCACGGAACCGGCCGACCGCGACACGGCGTTGATCGCGAGCCCCGAGAACAGGAACACGACGGCGGCGCCGACGATGAGCCCGACCAGGTTGTTGGGCTGCGAGATGTCCATGTTCAGGTTCATCGGCCCGGCGTCGCCGACCTTCTCGCCGACGTCGTGGGCCGCCGAGAGGATCGCGTCCCGGTACGAGCCGAACAGCGCGGCCGCCGCGAGCACGGCCGTGGCGATCGCGATGCCCTTGGTGATCGCCTTGGTCGTGTTGCCGACGGCGTCCAGGTCGGTGAGCACCTGCGCGCCCGTGCCCTCGACGTCGCCGGACATCTCGGCGATGCCCTGCGCGTTGTCGGAGACCGGACCGAAGGTGTCCATCGCGACGATGACGCCGACCGTGGTCAGCAGCCCGGTGCCGGCCAGCGCCACGGCGAACAGCGCCAGCATGATCGACGTGCCGCCGAGCAGGAACGCGCCGTAGACGCCGAGGCCGATCAGCACCGCCGTGTAGACGGCCGACTCGAGCCCGATCGAGATGCCGGCGAGCACCACGGTCGCGGGCCCGGTCAGCGAGGTCTTCCCGATGTCCCGCACGGGCCGCCGGGTCGTCTCGGTGAAGTACCCGGTGAGCTGCTGGATCAGCGCGGCGAGCACGATGCCGATGGCCACGGCGACGATCGCGAGGATCCGCGGGTCGCCGGACTTGCCGGTGACCTCCCCGATCGCCCCGTCGAGCTCCGCGTACGAGCCCGGCAGGTACGCGAAGACGGCCGCGGCGACGAGGACGAGCGAGATCACGGCCGACACGAAGAAGCCCCGGTTGATGGCGCTCATCCCGGACCGGTCGCTCGCGCGGGGCGCCACGGCGAAGATGCCGATCATGGCCGTGACGACGCCGATCGCGGGCACGATCAGCGGGAAGGCGAGCCCCGCGTCACCGAAGGCCGCTTTTCCCAGGATCAGTGCCGCCACCAGAGTGACGGCGTACGACTCGAAGAGGTCGGCGGCCATCCCGGCGCAGTCTCCGACGTTGTCGCCCACGTTGTCGGCGATGGTCGCGGCATTGCGCGGATCGTCCTCCGGAATGCCCTGCTCGACCTTGCCGACCAGGTCGGCGCCGACGTCGGCGGCCTTGGTGAAGATGCCGCCGCCGACACGCATGAACATGGCGATCAGCGCGGCCCCGAGCCCGAATCCCTCCAGCACCTTGGGCGCGTCGGCCGCGTAGACCAGCACGACGCAGGAGGCACCGAGCAGGCCGAGCCCCACGGTGAACATGCCGACGACGCCGCCCGTACGGAAAGCGATCTTCATCGCTTTGTGCGAGGCGAGCGTGGGATCCTTTCCCGATTTCTCTCCCCCCGCGGCCGCTTCCCGGGCCGCGGCGGCGACGCGCACATTGCTGCGCACCGCGAGCCACATTCCGATATAGCCGGTGGTCGCGGAGAACACGGCGCCGATCAAGAAGAACACCGAACGCCCGGCGCGCTGATTCCAGTCGTCCGCCGGAAGCAGCATGAGCAGGAAGAAGACGACGACCGCGAACACGGCCAGGGTGCGCAGCTGCCGGCCCAGATAGGCCTTCGCGCCTTCCTGGACCGCACCGGCGATCTTCTTCATGGAATCCGTGCCCTCGCCCGCCGCGAGCACCTGGCGCACCAGGACTCCGGCCAGAGCGAGCGCCGCGAGCGCGACGACGGCGATGACGATCACGATCAGACGATTGCCGTCCGTCAGGTCCGCGGCCGCGAGATGTGAGGGGATGGAAGGCTCCGCCATTCGTCCTCCTTGACGCTTGGACTGAGCTCAAGACGTGGACGGATTGTAGGGAGAGGAACCTGATCAAAACAGTACGCGGGAAAAGATGAGATCGTCGACCCGGAGAGAAGCCGATAATGCCTCCAAGGCATTATCTGCCCCCGATAGAGTACAAGAAAATAAAATATCCCGCAAGAGTTTCTCAAGATAAATGACGGGGGTAATTAAGCGGGGTAATATGCCGGGA
>NZ_JBHYTK010000044.1:5599-41535 GCF_042749255.1 Streptomyces sp. NPDC059524
TTGGGGCGCGACCAAAAAAAAAAACACCCTCCCCGCCAAAATTTCTCCGCTAGCGCCCCCTCAAATAACACATAACCACAAACAAGGCATTATCGGCCCCATTTCACGATCATCAAAGAATTCGACCCGGAAAGAGTTCGACAGGAAAGACCGGCAGGAAAGATCGGCGGGAAAGATCGCCTGAAGGCCCGCCGAAAGGATCGACGAAAGATCCAGAAACGAAAGAAAGCCCTGCTCACCGCGCGGGTGAGCAGGGCTCGCTGTCTTCGTCGCCGTCGGTCAGACGGGCGACTCCTCCGGGTCCGGCGCGGTCGGCCAGCTCATGCGGATGAGGCCGCCGCTCTCGTCGGCGGTGACCTCCACGTCGTCCACGAGGCCGCTGATGACCGCGAGACCCATGTCGTCCTCGCCGTCCTCGGGCTCGCCCGCACCGCCGCCCGCGGACGCCACCGCGACCGCCGCGGCCCGTGGCGCCTCGTCCCCGACCTCGATGGAGAACTGCTTCTCCTCCTCGATCAGGGCCACGCGCACCGGGGCTGTCAGGCCGCCGCTCCGATGGAGCCCGACGGCGCGGCTGCACGCCTCACCGACGGCGAGCCTGACCTCGTCGAGCACCGCCTCGTCCACGCCCGCCCTGCGCGCCACCGCGGCCGCCACGAGGCGGGCGGTCCTGACGTGCTCGGGAAGAGGACTGAAGCGAAGTTCGACGGTGGCCATGCATCCCCTCCGAAGTACGGGCGTGCTCGGGGAGACCGGGCCGGCCTGGGCCGCCCGGTCCCCTGACTCTCTCGAGACCGGCTCAGTCGGTCGCCGCTACGGCTTCCTCGACCGAGGTGTGGATCGGGAACACCTTGGTCAGACCCGTGATCCGGAAGATCTTGAGAATGCGCTCCTGGTTGCAGACCAGGCGCAGCGAGCCCTCGTGGGCGCGCACACGCTTGAGACCGCCGACCAGCACGCCGAGCCCGGTGGAGTCGAGGAAGTCCACGCCCTCCATGTCGACGACAAGGTGGAAACTGCCGTCGTTCACCAGCTCGACCAGCTGCTCGCGCAGCTTGGGCGCGGTATACACATCGATTTCGCCACCGACCTCGACGACCGTACGATCGCCGACGGTACGGGTCGACAGGGACAGGTCCACGGATCCTCCAGCACCTTGCTAATCGAGCGGTCGCCCCTCGGGGACACCTCGGCATGATCCCCCGGGACGGTTCGCCAGCCGCGATGGCATTCAATCACTTACCGGCAGGCGTGCACGACGCCTTGGAACATTGTCCGTCACGCCAGTGACACACTCGGAGCCGATGGCCAAGAATCACCGATCCGAACGACCTGCGGCGTCCACGGGCTCCCGACCCTCTCCCGGGGCGGTCCTGGAGCGGCTCGCCTCGGGTCCGAGCAGGGCTGCGCGCATCACCCATACGGAGCACTTGCCCCCTCGCGCGGGCCGTCATGCCGTGTGGCCGGACCGGATCCGCGCCGAGGTCGTCGCCGCCGTGCAGAAGGCCGGAATCGATCATCCGTGGGCCCACCAGGCGCTCGCGGCGGAGCACGCGCTCGACGGCGAGTCGGTGGTCGTCGCGACCGGAACCGCCTCCGGCAAGTCCCTGGCATACCTGGTCCCGGTCCTCTCCGGGCTGCTCGACGGCTCCGAGGCGCCGAACGGCCGCGGGGCCACCACGCTGTACCTCGCGCCGACCAAGGCGCTCGCGGCGGACCAGTGCCGGTCGGTGAAGGAACTTTCACAACCGCTCGGCGCGATCCGTCCCGCGGTCTACGACGGCGACACCCCCTTCGAGGAACGGGAGTGGGTCCGCCAGTACGCCAACTACGTCCTCACCAACCCTGACATGCTGCACCGCGGGATATTGCCGTCCCACGCCCGCTGGTCCTCCTTCCTCAAGGCCCTGAAGTACGTCGTCGTCGACGAGTGCCACACCTATCGCGGCGTGTTCGGCTCGCACGTCGCCCAGGTTCTGCGCCGGCTGCGCCGCCTGTGCGCCCGCTACGGCTCCGAACCCGTCTTCCTGCTCGCCTCCGCCACCTCGGCCGACCCGGCCGCCTCAGCGGGCCGTCTGACGGGCCTGCCGGTCGTCGAGGTCGCCGACGACGCCTCACCGCGCGGCGAGCTCGTCTTCGCCCTCTGGGAGCCGCCGCTCACCGAGATGCAGGGCGAGAAGGGCGCCCCCGTGCGGCGCACCGCGACCGCCGAGACGGCCGACCTGCTGACCGACCTGACCGTCCAGGGCGTCCGCTCCGTCGCCTTCGTACGGTCCCGGCGCGGCGCCGAGCTGATCTCGGTGATCGCCCAGGAGCGGCTCGCCGAGGTCGACCGCTCCCTCGTCCGGCGTGTCGCCGCCTACCGGGGCGGCTACCTCCCCGAGGAACGCCGCGCCCTCGAAGCCGCCCTGCACTCCGGCGAACTCCTCGGCCTGTCCGCCACCACCGCCCTCGAACTCGGCATCGACGTCTCCGGGCTCGACGCCGTCGTCATCGCCGGCTACCCCGGCACCCGCGCCTCCCTCTGGCAGCAGGCCGGCCGCGCCGGACGCTCCGGGCAGGGCGCCCTCGCCGTCCTCGTGGCCCGCGACGACCCGCTGGACACCTACCTCGTCCACCACCCCGAGGCCCTCTTCGACCAGCCCGTCGAGTCGACGGTCCTCGACCCCGACAACCCGTACGTGCTCGCCCCGCACCTGTGCGCCGCGGCGGCCGAACTCCCGCTCACCGCACCGGACCTGGACCTCTTCGGCCCTGCCACCACCGAGCTGCTCCCGCAGCTGGAGGCCGCGAAGCTGCTGCGGCGGCGCACGAAGTCCTGGCACTGGACGCGCCGCGAGTCCGCCGCCGACCTCGCCGACATCCGCGGCGGGGGCGGCAACCCGGTGCAGATCGTCGAGGCGAGCACCGGCCGGCTCCTCGGCACCGTCGACGCGGCGTCCGCGCACACCACCGTCCACGACGGCGCCGTCCACCTCCACCAGGGCCGCACCTACGTCGTCCAGCACCTCGACCTCGACGACAACGTCGCCCTCGTCGAGCCCGCCAACCCCACGTACTCCACCACCGCCCGCGACACCACGGCCATCTCGGTCCTGGAAACGGACGTCGAAGTCCCTTGGGGCGACGGCCGGTTGTGCTACGGCTCGGTCGAGGTCACCAACCAGGTCGTCGGCTACCTCCGCCGCCGTCTCATCACCGGCGAGGTCCTCGGCGAGACCAAACTCGACCTCCCTCCCCGCACCCTGCGCACCCGCGCGGTGTGGTGGACGGTCACCGAGGACCAGCTGGACGCCGCCCGCATCAACCCCGAGATCCTCGGCGGCGCCCTGCACGCCGCCGAACACGCCTCCATCGGCCTCCTCCCGCTCTTCGCCACCTGCGACCGCTGGGACATCGGCGGCGTCTCGATCCCGCTCCACCCCGACACGCTGCTGCCCACGGTCTTCGTCTACGACGGCCACCCCGGCGGGGCGGGCTTCGCCGAGCGGGCCTTCCACACGGCCAGGGAATGGCTCGCCGCCACGCGCGAGGCGATCGCCTCCTGCGAGTGCGAGGCCGGCTGCCCGTCCTGCATCCAGTCCCCCAAGTGCGGCAACGGCAACGACCCCTTGCACAAGCGCGGCGCGATCCGCCTCCTCTCCGTCCTCCTCCAGGGCGCGCCCACCCAGCCGGACGCGCCCCAGCCCGCGGTGCCTACGGGGGACTAGCCGGCCCTGGTTCCGTAGGTGCGGGCTCCGGCGATGTGGTCCCGCCGGGGAGCGGGCCGGCCGTCGAGCCCGGTTCGGGATCGGGTCCCGGTCCCGGCGGTGTCCCGGGGCGCGGCCCCGAGGGGCCGGCTCTGGAACGGACCTCCGCCGCGAACGGGCCCCGGCCTGCCGCCGCGACCACCTCCGCCACCTCCCCGCGCACCGCACAGCTCACGACCCTGGCCCCCTGCGCCCCGGCCACCCGCCCGGCCAGGTCACACGCGTCGGTACCGCCCTTCATCCAGTGGCCCGCCGCCGCCAGCGCCGCCAGGTCGGCGGCGCCGCCCGCCCGGTGCCGGGCCTGAACCGCCTGCCCCAGAGCGAGCACCACCCCGAACACGGCCCCGACCGCGGCCATCGCCACGACGACCCACACCGTCGCCGACCCCCGGTCGGCCCGCACCCGCACCCCCGTCCACCGCCCGCACGGCCCCGCCCGACCCCATCGGGTCCGGCCGTCCTGTCCCGCCCGCACCGGACCCACCCCGCGCCGAACGGCCCGCCGCTCCGGCCCCACCTCGTACCGCCTTCTCCTCACGCCGCCCCCACCGTCTCCTCGGCCGCCGCGACCGCCTCCGCCCTCAGGTCCGCGGCGAGCGGTCCGGGACCGGCCGACCGGGCCGACACCGTCACCCGCACCAGATCGCCCCTCACCGACACCCTGACCCCGCGCCGGGGCGGCCCCCCCCCCCGCGCCGCCGCCCGTGCCGCGCGCTCGGGCTCCTCCGGGGCCCCGGCGCGGGCACCGGCCCGCGCCGCGTCCACACACCGGATCTGGCCGGAGACCGCGAGCAGCCCCCAGACCAGCGCCAGCGTGAACCCCACCAGCACGGGCAGCACCACGGCCGCCTCCGCCGTCACGAAGCCCCGGTCAGAACGACCCATGGAGCGCCTTCCCCACCAACTCCTCCAGCGCCGACATCACGGCCCCGCTCGTCATCACCTTGTAGAGCAGCCCGGCGAAGCCCACGGCCGCGAGGATCCCCACCGCGTACTCGGCGCTGACCATCCCGGCGTCCCGTCGCGCGGCCCGCACGGACCGCGCCCACCGCCGCACCCGCAGGCCGACGCCACGCCCCGCTCCCCGGCTTCCGCGGACCTCATGACGACCGCCGCACGCACCACACCCACTGCACTCACCGCATCCACGGCTCATCACAACCCCCTTGAACACCACGTTCGTTCACCTCTCGAACCCCGTCATCGACCAACCCCTCCGCCCAGCACACCTCCCGTCAGCCCGATCACCACGGGCAGCACGCCGATCGCCAGGAACGCGGGCAGGAAGCACAGCCCCACCGGCGCGGTGATGATCACCGCCGCCCGTCGCGCCAGCGCCGTCGCACGCCTGCCCCGCTCGGCTCTGCACTCCGCGGCGAACCGGGCCACGGGCACCGCCGCCGGCGCCCCGGACTCCCCGGCCCGCTCCAGGAGCCGCACGAGACCGCCCGCGCCGGGCAGTGCCGCCAACTCCCGCCAAGCCGTGGCGGCTTCACCGCCCAGGCGCACCTGCGCCGCACCCCGCGCCAGCCCTCGCCCCACAAGCCCGCCCAGCGACTCCCCGACCGCCCGCGCGGCCCCGACGGGATCCGCGCCGGCCGCCAGACAGGCCGCCAACAGCTCTGCAGCGAGGGGTAGTTGCCGCACCACCTCGGCCCGTTCCTCCGCGCCGAGCGCCTCCCCCGAATCGACCGCCGACCCCGCGCCTCTCCCCCGGCCCCGCCACCACTCCACGCCCGAGGCCAGGACCAGCCCGGCGAACACCCCCGCCACACCGCCGACCAGCGCATATCCGGCACACCCCGCCCCGGCCACCGGCCCCCACCGCCGCACACCCGCCGGCATCCGCATCCGCCGCCGCCCCCGCGACTCGGCGGCGGCCACCTCCAGAACCGCCCGCACCCGCCGCCGCAGCGCCCTCGCCCGCAGCCGTCCCTCCACCCCGTACGCCACCCACACACTCAGTCCGGCGGCACACAGCACCACCCCCAGCCTGTGGACAACTTCTTCCATCGGTCCGACCCCACCGGACGTCCCGAACACCCCGAGCACATCGACCTCCATCACCCCGGCCACTCCCTCAACCCCGCTCCGCCCCGCGCACGATCCGCACCGCCCACCACAGCCCCGCCGCCTCCAACGCCCCGCCCACCACCAGGCACCCGATCCCCGGCCCGCTGTGCAGCAGCACCCGGAGCGGACGGGCCCCGAGCAGGGAGCCGAGCAGCAGGCCGATCACGGGAAGCCCCGCGAGCATCACCGCCGTCGACCACGGTCCCGCCAACTGCGCTCTCAACTCGGACCGTTGATCCCGCTCGGCGCGCAGCGCGTCCGCCAGCCGGTCGACCCCGACGGCGAGGCCCGCGCCCCGGTCCACCGCCACCCGCCAGCACGCGGCGAGCCCGTACAGCCCCTCGGCGCCCGGCTCCCCGGCCGCCGCGCCCAGCGCCCCGGGGACGTCACCGCCGAACCGCGCCGCGGCCACGACCGCCGCCCCGCCGGGCGCCTGCGACTCCCGCACGGCGACCGTGAGAGCCGCTCCGGGCTGGCGCCCCGCGCGCACCTCTCCGGCGAGCAGCTCGCACAGCCGGATCACCGCGTCGCCCCGCCGCTCCCGTGCCCGCCGCGCGTCCCGCGTCCTGCGCGCCCGCGCCGCCCCGGGCACCGCGGCGACCCCGAGCACGAGGGGCAGCGGCGAGGCCCCGAGCAGGGCGACGACCAGCCCGGCCGCCGCGCACGCCCACTCGGGGCGCGCCCCCAGCCAGGCCCGGCACCGCCCGATCCCCGGCCACCGCACCACCGACGCGGCGCCGCCCGCCTCCGCTTCCGGCCCCAACACCGCGCGCACCCTGCGCAGTTCACCGCTCCGCGTCCGCACGGCCCAGGCCACGCTCAGCACGCCGAGCAGCGCCACCACCACGACTCCGCTCACGCCGGCTCCCCCCGCATCCCCAGCAGCTCGCGCAGCCGCGCCCAGCCGGGCCCGGGCACGAACCCCCGCTCGCCCCACTCCAGCGCGGAAACGGTCCGCACCCAGCCCTGCGGGTCCCGCTCCAGTACGTGGACCTGCGCGACCCGCCGCCGACCGCCCCGGTCCCGTACGAGGTGGAGGATCACCGAGACGGCCGCCGCGAGTTGGCTGTGCAGTGCGGGGCGGTCGAGTCCCGCCGCCGTGCCGAGCGCTTCGAGGCGGACGGGGACGTCGCTCGCCGCGTTGGCGTGGAGCGTGCCCGAGCCTCCTTCGTGCCCGGTGTTGAGGGCGGCCAGGAGGGAGACGACCTCAGGACCGCGCACCTCGCCGACCACGAGCCGGTCGGGGCGCATCCGCAGGGCCTGGCGGACCAGGTCGTCGAGACCGACGGCGCCCGCGCCCTCCTGGTTGGCCGGCCGGGCCTCCAGGCGCACCACGTGCGGGTGGTCGGGGCGCAGCTCGGCCGAGTCCTCGGCGAGGACGATCCGCTCCTGCGGCCCGATCAGGCCCAGGAGCGCGCTGAGCAGCGTCGTCTTGCCGCTGCCGGTGCCGCCGCTGATCAGGAACGAGAGGCGGGCGTCGAGCAGGGCCCGTACCACCCGGTCGCCGCCCGGCGGCACCGTGCCCGCCGCCACCAGTTCGTCCACGGTGAAGGCCCGGGGCCGTACGACGCGCAGCGACAGACAGGTGCAGCCGACGGCGATCGGCGGCAGGACGGCGTGCAGGCGGGTCCCGTCGGGCAGGCGGGCGTCCACCCAGGGGCGGGCGTCGTCGAGGCGGCGCCCCACGACCGCGGCGAGCCGCTGGGCCAGCCGGCGCACGTCCGCGGCGCTCTCGAAGCGCACACCCGCCGGCTCCAGGCCGCCGCCCCGGTCCACCCAGACCCGGTCCGGCGCCGACACCAGGACGTCGGTCACCGCGGGGTCGCCGAGGAGCGGCTCCAGCGGGCCCGCGCCCACCAGCTCCGAGCGGAGCCGGCCGGCCGCGCCGAGCACCTCGGCGTCGCCCAGGATCCGGCCCTGGGCCCGGAGCGCCTCGGCGACGCGTGCGGGGGTGGCCTCCGCCCCGTTCTCGGCGAGCCACTGGCGGACCCCGTCGAGCATGCGGGCCCCGACGACGGCGGTCATGCGACGCCCCCGGCGTCCGAACCGACGGCGACGCGGTCCCAGAACTGGGTCGCGAACCGCCCGAGCGGGCCGCCCACTCCTGGCGGTTTGCCCGCGAAGACTCCGGTGTCCAGGGGCAGTTCACCCGCGAGCGGGAGGCCGAGCAGCCGGGCCGTCTCGTCGGCGCCGAGCGCGGCGGTGCCCCGTACGGGCGCGATGATGACCCTCAGGTCGCGCAGCACCATGCCGACGGCGCCCGCCATCCTGCGGGCCGCCGCGACCGCGCGCAGCTCGGGCGGGACGACGAGCAGCCCCACGTCGAGCTGGGCCAGCGCCTCCACGGAGCCCGCGTCGATCCGGCGCGGCAGGTCCACGACGACGGTGCCGCCCCTGCGGCGTGCCGCGGCGAGCACCGCGCGCACGGCCTCCGGGGGCACCGCCGCCAGATCGCCCCGGTCCCAGCTGAGCAGCCGCAGACCGTGCAGCGCAGGCAGCGACTCCTCCAGGGCGGTGGCGCCGACGCGGCCGCGGGACTGGGCGAACGCCGGCCAGCGAAGGCCGTCCGCGGCCTCGCCGCCGAGCAGCACGTCGAGCCCGCCGCCCAGCGGGTCCGCGTCGACGAGCAGCGTGCGCCGCCCGGCCCGCGCGGACGCCACGGCGAGCGCGGCGGCCAGGGTGGAGGCCCCGGCTCCGCCCCGGCCCCCGAGCACCCCGATCGTGAGGGCGGGCCGCCCCACTCCCTCGGCGACGTCGGCGATCCGGTCCATCAGCCACTGCTCGCCGTCCGGGAGCATCAGGACGTGGTCGGCACCGATCTCGACGGCGCGCCGCCACACCCCGGGGTCGTCCTGGTCCCGGCCCACGAGCACCACCCCGTGCCGGCGGGGAGCGCCGCGCAGCCGGTCGGCCGCGTCGTCGCCGACCAGGACGAGCGGCGCCCCCTCCCAGCTGCCGCGTCCTCCCGGCGCCCCGTGTCCGACCTCGGGCCGCACCCCGGCCGCCGCGCACAGCCGCAGCAGGTCGTCCAGGAGCCGTAGGTCCTCCGTCACGATGAGCGGCGCCCGCCCTCGCGCCCCGGTGTCCCGCACCGGATCCTGCGCACTCGTCCCCGTCATGGTCCGATCCCCCTCTCTCCGCGCCGCCCGCACCCGCGGGCGATCCGCACCACCGCCAAGCCCGGTCGGCGCGGCGCCGGACACCGGTCGCTCCGCACCGCTCGGCAATGCCGGACCGGCCGTCGGACCGGCCCGGAACTCCGCGTGCGGAATCACCCTGCGGCGATCTCGGAAATCGTGTGGATCTTGGACAATTCCTGTGGACACGAGAACGCTTGTGGATATCTCGCTCACCCCAACAGGTGAACACCGCGAGATCAGGCCTGAGCTTCCCGCACAGCAGCCCGGAGGTCACACAGCGTGACGGAACGACGAAGTGCCGCCAGCGGCGTCGAGGCCGGGCGGCACGGTTGAACAGAGAAGGAAGAGGGCTCGAAAACGGGTCCGGACATGCGACGACCCCCGCCGGGGGGGAGAGCGGGGGTCGTCCCCACGGTCCGACTCGGGGGGGGAGGAGCCAGACCGGGTTAGCACGGTCGCGAACGATCCGTGACTTCCATGGTGTACCCGAGAGCCTTCTCAGGCAAACCCACGCGCCCGAGCTTACGCCGAATGGTGGGCGCCTATGCTCGAGCTCGTGGAAAACCCCTCCTTGACCCCCTCCATGCCTCGCGCGGCGGCGTTCTTCGACCTGGACAAAACGGTCATTGCGAAGTCGAGCACGCTCACATTCAGCAAGTCGTTCTATCAAGGCGGGCTGATCAACCGGAGGGCCGTGCTGCGGACCGCGTACACGCAGTTCGTGTTCCTCGCCGGCGGCGCCGACCACGACCAGATGGAGCGGATGCGCGAGTACCTCTCGGCGCTGTGCCGCGGCTGGAACGTGCAGCAGGTGAAGGAGCTCGTCGCCGAGACCCTGCACGATCTGATCGACCCGATCATCTACGACGAGGCCGCGTCCCTCATCGAGGAGCACCACACCGCGGGCCGCGATGTCGTCATCGTCTCGACGTCGGGAGCCGAGGTCGTCGAGCCGATCGGCGAGCTGCTCGGCGCGGACCGGGTGGTGGCGACGCGCATGGTCGTCGGCGACGACGGCTGCTTCACGGGCGAGATCGAGTACTACGCCTACGGGCCGACGAAGGCCGAGGCGGTCGAGGAGCTCGCCCGCACCGAGGGATACGACCTGTCGCGCTGCTACGCGTACAGCGACTCGGCGACGGACGTGCCGATGCTGAGCGCGGTCGGGCACCCGTACGCGGTGAATCCGGACCGCGCGCTGCGCCGCGAGGCGATCGCGCGCGAGTGGCCGATTCTCGACTTCCACAAGCCGGTTCGGCTCAAGCAGCGCCTGCCGCACCTGTCCGCGCCGTCCCGCCCGGCGCTCGCCGCGGCGGTCGCGATCGGCGCCGCGGCGGCCACCGCGGGCCTGGTCTGGTACGCGAGCCAGCGCCGCGCCCGAATGCGTCCTATTTGAACCTAAAAGTAAAGAAGTGTGGCCAGGACTACCGCTCTCTGCGGGTCTGGAGTACAAAGGAGTCAACGGCCCGCGAGACCAAGGACATCCGAGAGGATCACCTTCAAACGCAACCAAGGCCCCACGGACCGAAGCATGAACACAGGGCACCCACGCGACGTCGACCCGTCGATTACGGGCCAGCCGCACCAGGTGACGGGCAAAGTTCCCGACCTGATGGGCAACAGATATCGAGGACGCTTGGTAACCCGGTGGACATGCCAGCGGCGGTACGAGGACTCGTACCGCCGCAACCCGTTTCCGGGGCCTTTTCCTCCGGGGATTCCCGTCAGGCGGCGCCGCGCTGGAGTGCTTCGCAGACCGCGGTCGACTCCCTGACCCCGAGCTCAACGGCCTTGCCGCAGTGGGCGATCCACGCCGCCATGCCCTCCGGAGTGCCGGAGGCGTAGCCGTCGAGCGCCGCCGCGTACTGCGCGCGCCCGAGCTCCGCGTGCCCCACCTCGGCGGGACAGATCGACTTCGGGTCGAGACCGCTGCCCACCAGGACGATGCGCTCGGCGGCGCGCGCCACCAGGCCGTTGTACGAGCCGAAGGGGCGCAGCGCCTGGAGCTCGCCGTGCACCACGGCCGCCGTCACCAGGGCCGGCGCCTCGCTGCCCGCGATGATCAGCTGGGCCAGGCCGTCGAGCCGGCCCGCCACCTCGTCGGCGCCCGGCAGCGGCAGCTCCACGAGCGGCTCGTCGACCGGCTCGCCCGCCTGCCGGGGCCGGCCCACCGCGTCGCCCTTGTCGGCCGCCGCGACCAGGTGCAGCCGCGCGAGGACGCGCAGCGGCGACTGCCGCCAGATGGAAAGGAGTTGGCCCGCCTCCGCGGTGAGCCGCAGGGCGGCGCCGACCACGGGCGCCTCCGGATCGCCGTCGCCCCCGCTGAAGTCGGTGCGCCGGCGCACCTCCTCGAGTGCCCAGTCGGCGCCCGAGAGCGCCGCGCTGCCCCGCGCGCCGCGCAGCGCGGCCTCGGAGGTGACCTCGTTGCTGCGGCGGCGCATGACCCGGTGCCCGTAGACCCGGTCCACGGCCTTGCGCACGGAGGCCACGGAGTCGGCCACGCCCGGCAGGTCGGCCAGCGCGGCGAGGGGGTCGGCTGTCGTACTCATGCGTACGACCCTACGGGCCGTGGGGCGCCGCCCCACGAAGGAGTGGTCTTCTTCACGCCGGGGCGACACGGAACGCGACGCTCCCACTACGCTTCGTGAACATGAAGATCGCTTTCGTGGGGAAGGGCGGCAGCGGCAAGACCACGCTGTCCTCGCTCTTCATCCGTCACCTCGCCACCACCGGATCGCCGGTCGTCGCCGTCGACGCCGACATCAACCAGCACCTGGGCGCCGCGCTCGGCCTCGACGAGGACGTCGCGGCCGAACTGCCGGCGATGGGTGCGCGGCTGCCGCTCATCAAGGACTACCTGCGCGGTTCGAACCCGCGGATCGCGTCCGCCGACACGATGATCAAGACGACGCCGCCGGGCGAGGGCTCGCGGCTGCTGCGGGTGGGCGAGAACAATCCGGTGTACGACGCCTGCGCCCGGCGGGTGGAACTCGACGGCGGGACCGTCCGTTTGATGGTCACCGGCCCGTTCACCGAAGCCGACCTCGGTGTCGCGTGCTACCACTCCAAGACCGGAGCGGTGGAGCTGTGCCTGAACCACCTGGTCGACGGCCAGGGCGAGTACGTGGTGGTCGACATGACCGCGGGCTCCGACTCCTTCGCCTCCGGCATGTTCACCCGCTTCGACATGACGTTCCTCGTCGCCGAGCCGACGCGGAAGGGGGTCTCGGTCTACCGCCAGTACAAGGAGTACGCCCGGGACTTCGGCATCGCCCTGAAGGTCGTGGGGAACAAGGTGCAGGGCGAGGACGACCTCGACTTCCTGCGCGCGGAGGTCGGGGACGACCTGCTCGTCACCGTCGGGCACTCGGACTGGGTGCGCGCGATGGAGAAGGGCCGCCCGCCCCGCTTCGAGCTCCTGGAGGAGGCCAACGCCGGGGCGCTCGCCACCCTGCGGGCCGCCGCCGACGCCACGTACGAGGCGCGGGACTGGGGGCGGTACACGCGGCAGATGGTCCACTTCCACCTGAAGAACGCGCAGAGCTGGGGGAACGAGAAGACGGGGGCCGACCTGGCGGCGCAGGTCGACCCCGACTTCGTGCTGCGGGAGAGCCGGCCGAGCGTGGGCGCCACGGCCTGACGGCTCAGGGCCGGATCGGGACCGGATCGGGAGCGGATCGGGAGCGGATCGGGAGCGGATCGGGAGCGGATCGGGCCGGATCGGGCCGGATCGATCCGGTCCGGTCCGCATCGGTCCGGCCGGCCCGGGTCAGGACTTGGCGGCCGGTGCGCCCGGGACCCCCTTGGGCGCGGGCGCGGGGCCGCCGGTCAGGAACGACGCCCAGCCCTGCTTGGGCGCCTGGCCGACGCCGAGGGTCGTGAGCTTCTTCAGGGTCCGCGGGTCCTGGGCGTCGAGCCAGTCGGCGAGCTGCCGGAAGCTGACGCAGCGCACCTCGGGCTTGGTGCAGACGGTCTCGACGGTCTCTTCGACGGCGCGCATGTAGGCGCCGCCGTTCCAGGACTCGAAGTGGTTGCCGATGACCAGGGGCGCGCGGTTGCCCTCGTAGGCGCGGTCGAAGCCGGCGAGCAGGCTGTCGCGCATCTGGTCGCCCCAGAACTCCCGCTTGCCGGGGTCGCCCTGGGTGCTGGTGCCCGACTGGTTGACCATGAAGTTGTAGTCCATGGTCAGCTGCTCGTACTTGTGCCCGATGAAGGGGACGAGCTGCATGGACAGGTCCCACAGGCCGTTCTTCTTCTTGGGCCACAGCTGGTCGTTGACGCCGCTGGTGTCATAGCGGAAGCCCAGGTCCTTCGCCGCCCGCATGAAGTTCTTCTGCCCCTCGAGGCAGGGCGTGCGGGCGCCGATGAGCTCCTTGTCGTAGTCGAAGGGCAGCGGCGGCATGTTCTTCAGGCCCGCGTTCGTCTTCCACGACTTCACGAAGGTCTTGGCCTGCTGGATCTCGCTCTTCCACTCGGCGACCGACCACTCGCCGACCCCGCCGCCCTTGCCGCAGAAGTGGCCGTTGAAGTGGGTGCCGATCTCGTTGCCCTCGAGCCAGGCGCCGCGCACCTGCTCGGCGGTGTCACGGATGCCCTGGACGTCGTTGAAGCCGATGTCCGAGCGGCCCGCCGAGTGCTGCGGCGCGTGGTACTCGGCCGCCTTGCTCTCCGGGAGCATGTACACGCCGCTGAGGAAGTACGTCATGGTCGCGTTGTTGGCCTTGGCGACCTCGCGGAAGTGGGAGAACAGCTTCTGGCTGTCCTCGCCGGCTCCGTCCCAGGAGAAGACGACGAACTGCGGGGGCCTCTGTCCCGGCCTCAGCCGCTCGGGGCGGGGCAGGTGGGGCTGCTGCCCGGTGTACGCGGTGGAGCCGTCGCCGATCGGGCGCATCACGCTGCCCGGGGCGGGCGCGGCGGGCGCCGCCTTCTTGGGGCCGGCGGCGCCCTTGTGGGGCGGCGCGGACGTGGTGTCGCTGTTCGCGCAACCGGAGAGGACGGCGGCGCACGCCGCGGCGGCGGTGACGCCCGCGACGATCCTCCTGGTGGCGATCCGCTGGGTGGCGGCCATCTTCCGCCCACCTTCTTCCTGGGAGTCGGCTTGCGAGACGGGGCACGAGAAAGACCGTGCGAAATGCCCGAAATGCCCGGGTGCGCCGCCAAGGTCGCACGGGTTTCGCGTCGAATTTGTCCGACAAGCCGACCAGAAATCTTATTCACTCTCCGGGGTGAAGCATTGGACCATTTGCCCGATTAATCCTTCCCTGGCCTTTACTCTGCATTACGATCCGTTTACCGAGCGTTGATTCATCTCGTTGCATTCACGCAATTCAGTGCTCACCGCACTGCTTCATCGCCTGTTGCACCCCTGCTTCACCGCATTGCTTCATCCCGCCGCTGCACGCCGTGAACCACGGCCGCGATTTTCCGACCCCGCACACCACTTGGGGTCCCCCCACAATTCCGCGACCGCGCTGCACCCCGGAGGAGACGGGAACATGTCAGCCTGCGTACCCACCCGAGCCAGTGACCCCGACCGGACGGACGAGCCCACAGCCGCTCTCCGGAAGGCCCACAGCCCACCGCCCGCACCGCCCCGCCGCTTCCGCATCGCGGGCGCCGACCTGTCCGCGTCCGTCTCCGTCTTCCTGATCGCCCTGCCGCTGTCCCTCGGCATCGCCCTCGCCACCGGCGCGCCCCTGGAGTCCGGGCTCGTCGCCGCCGCCGTCGGCGGACTGGTCGGCGGCCTCGTCGGCGGCTCCCCGCTCCAGGTCAGCGGGCCCGCCGCCGGTCTGACCGTGGTCACCGCCGAGCTCATCCAGCGCTACGGATGGCGCACCACCTGCGCCGTCACCGTCCTCGCCGGCGTCGCCCAGCTCGGGCTCGGCTGTCTTCGGGTGGCCCGCACCGCGCTCGCCGTCAGCCCCGCCGTCGTCCACGGCATGCTCGCCGGCATCGGCGTCACCATCGCCGTCGCCCAGCTGCACATCGTCCTGGGCGGCACCCCGGACAGCTCCGTCCTCGCCAACGTGGCGGCTCTCCCGCACCAGTTGGCCGCCGCGCATCCCGCCGCCGTCGCCATGAGCGTGCTCACCCTCGGGCTGCTCGTCCTGTGGCCCAAGCTGCCGGGCAGAGTCGGGCGCGTCGCCCGCAAGGTGCCCGCCGCCCTCGTCGCGGTCACCGCCGCGGCCACCGCCACCGCCGTGTTCGGCCTCACGCTGCCCGAGGTCGACCTGCCGTCCTGGAGCAGCCACGCGCTGGCCGGGCTGCCGGACGGGCCGGTGCTCGGCATCCTCGCCGCCGTCCTGACGACGACCCTGGTGTGCAGCGTGCAGTCGCTGCTCGGGGCCGTCGCCGTCGACAAGCTCGCCACCGCCAGGACCGACCTGCCGCCCGCGGCCCGCCGCTCGCACCTGGACCGCGAGCTGCTCGGCCAGGGCGCGGCGAACATCGCGTCCGGAAGCCTCGGCGGCCTGCCCGTCGCCGGCGTCGCCGTCCGCTCGACGGCGAACGTGAACGCGGGAGCGGTGAGCCGGAACTCGACGATGCTGCACGGCGTTTGGGTAGTGGCGGCCACGCTGCTCCTGGTCCCCGCCCTGGAGCTGATCCCGCTCGCCTCGCTCGCCGCCCTGGTGATGGCCGTCGGGATCCGGATGGTGTCCCTGCACCACATCCGCACGGTCACCCGCCACCGCGAGGTCCTGGTCTACGTCGTCACCACCGTCGGTGTCGTCGCCCTCGGCGTGCTCGAAGGCGTCGGGCTCGGCGTCGCGGTCGCCGTCGGTGTCGCCCTGCACCGGCTCGCCCGCACCCGCATCACGCACGAGGAGGACCCGCACGGGGTCCACCACGTACGCGTGCGCGGGCAGTTGACCTTCCTCGCCGTGCCACGGCTGAGCCGCGCCCTGCACCAGGTGCCGCACGGCACGAGCTGTGTGGTCGAGCTGGACGGGTCGTTCATGGACCACGCCGCGTTCGAGGCGCTGCAGGACTGGCAGAAGTCGCACGTCGCGGAGGGCGGCAGCGTCGAGGTCGCCGGCCGGGCCGGGGCCCGGATCGCCGAGCCCGCGAGCGCCGCGCACTCCTGCTGCCGCCCTTGGACGCCGTGGCGCAACCACCACTGCGACGGCCACCGGTCCCAGGAGGCCGCCACCGACGCCGCCGCGGGCACCGCCCCCGAGACGGAGCGGCCGCGTCGGGGCGGGCATCAACTGGCCAGCGGCATCAGCGCGTTCCAGCGGAACACGGCACCGCTGGTGCGCGGTGAGCTGGCCCGGCTGGCCCGCGAGGGGCAGCAGCCCACCCAGCTGTTCCTCACCTGCGCCGACTCCCGCGTCGTCACGTCGATGATCACGTCGAGCGGCCCGGGCGACCTGTTCGTCGTGCGGAACGTGGGCAATCTGGTGCCGCTGCCGGGCGAGGAGAGCGGGGACGACTCGGTCGCCGCGGCCATCGAGTACGCCGTCGACGTCCTGAAGGTGCAGTCGATCACCGTGTGCGGGCACTCCGGGTGCGGGGCCATGCAGGCCCTGCTCAGCGGCCCGCCCGACGGGGAGGCTCGGACTCCGCTCGCGCGCTGGCTGCGGCACGGGCTGCCCAGCCTGGCGCGGGTCGCCGACTCCGGGCGGCCCGAGGCGCGGCTCGCGGGGCGGCCCCCGGCGGACGCGGCCGAGCAGTTGTGCCTGACCAACGTGGTGCAGCAGCTGGAGCATCTGCGGGCGCACCCCTCGGTGGCCCGCGCGCTGGAGCGGGGCGCGCTCGACCTGCACGGGATGTACTTCCACGTCGGGGAGGCACAGGCCTATCTGCTCACCGAGGGCGAGCCGGGCGGCGCCGCACCGGACGACCCCGTCTTCGGCCATGTGGACGGGGTGGAGGACGGCATGGACGCCGGCGTCGGAGACGGGCGTCCGCTGTCCCGGAGCAGCCTCGCGTGACACCCCGAGGGCGCGGCCGGAGCACCGGCTGCGCCCTCGGCATACCCGGGAAAGCGTGACCGACTGAACCCGCCGGACGTTCCGGACGTGGAAACGGGTGCGGAGCGGGCACCCAACTAGCGGGCCCGCACAGGAACGAGAACAGGTCTAAACCAATTTCAGGGCAGCCCTTGTCAGCAGGGGGCGCCGTCTGATGAGCTGTGGCCTGGGACACAACGGCCGCCCCGGCTGAGCACCGTAAGGGAGATGTCGTGAGCAACGAGAGCCTGGCCAATCTTCTTAAGGAAGAGCGACGCTTCGCGCCGCCGGCTGACCTGGCCGCACGAGCCAACGTCACGGCCGAGGCGTACGAGCAGGCCAAGGCTGACCGGCTCGGCTTCTGGGCCGAGCAGGCCCGCCGCCTCAGCTGGGCCACCGAGCCGACGCAGACACTCGACTGGTCGAACCCGCCGTTCGCGAAGTGGTTCGCCGACGGCAAGCTCAACGTCGCGTACAACTGCGTCGACCGGCACGTCGAGGCCGGCAACGGCGACCGTGTCGCGATCCACTTCGAGGGCGAGCCGGGCGACAGCCGGGCCATCACCTACGCCGAGCTCAAGGACGAGGTGAGCCGCGCGGCGAACGCGCTGACCGAGCTGGGCGTCGAGGCCGGCGACCGCGTCGCCGTCTACCTGCCGATGATCCCCGAGGCGGTCATCTCGATGCTGGCCTGCGCGCGCATCGGCGCCGCGCACTCCGTCGTCTTCGGCGGCTTCTCCGCCGACGCCATCGCCAAGCGCATCGAGGACGCCGACGCCAAGGTCGTCATCACGGCCGACGGCGGATACCGCCGCGGCAAGCCGTCCGCGCTCAAGCCGGCCGTCGACGAGGCGCTGACCCGCGCGGCCGGCGTCGGCAACGTGCTGGTCGTCCGGCGCACCGGGCAGGACGTCGCCTGGACCGAGGGCCGCGACCTGTGGTGGCACGAGACGGTCGGCCGCCAGTCCGCCGAGCACACCCCCGAGGCGTTCGACGCCGAGCAGCCGCTGTTCATCCTGTACACGTCCGGGACGACGGGTAAGCCGAAGGGCATCCTGCACACCTCGGGCGGCTACCTGACGCAGGCGAGCTACACCCACCACGCGGTCTTCGACCTCAAGCCGGAGACCGACGTCTACTGGTGCACGGCCGACATCGGCTGGGTCACCGGCCACTCGTACATCACGTACGGCCCGCTCTCGAACGGTGCGACACAGGTCATCTACGAGGGCACCCCGGACACCCCGCACCAGGGCCGCTTCTGGGAGATCGTGCAGAAGTACGGCGTCACGATCCTCTACACGGCGCCCACCGCGATCCGCACGTTCATGAAGTGGGGCGACGACATCCCCGCGAAGTTCGACCTGTCCTCGCTGCGGGTCCTCGGGTCGGTCGGCGAGCCGATCAACCCCGAGGCCTGGGTCTGGTACCGGAAGAACATCGGCGCCGACAAGTGCCCCGTCGTGGACACCTGGTGGCAGACCGAGACCGGCGCGATCATGATCTCGCCGCTGCCGGGCGTCACCGAGACCAAGCCGGGCTCCGCGCAGCGCGCCCTGCCGGGCATCTCGGCGACCGTCGTCGACGACGAGGCGGTCGAGGTGCCGAACGGCGGCGGTGGCTACCTGGTCCTGACCGAGCCGTGGCCGTCGATGCTGCGCACCATCTGGGGCGACGACCAGCGGTTCATCGACACGTACTGGTCGCGTTTCGAGGGCAAGTACTTCGCCGGTGACGGCGCGAAGAAGGACGAGGACGGCGACATCTGGCTGCTCGGCCGGGTCGACGACGTCATGCTCGTCTCCGGGCACAACATCTCGACGACCGAGGTCGAGTCGGCGCTCGTCTCGCACCCGGCCGTCGCCGAGGCCGCCGTCGTCGGCGCCGCCGACGAGACGACCGGCCAGGCGATCGTCGCGTTCGTCATCCTGCGCGGCACCGCGAACGCGGAGGACGACGGCCTCGTCGCCGACCTGCGGGGCCACGTGGGCGCCACGCTCGGCCCGATCGCCAAGCCCAAGCGGGTCCTGCCGGTCGCCGAGCTGCCCAAGACGCGCTCCGGCAAGATCATGCGCCGTCTGCTGCGCGACGTCGCGGAGAACCGGGAGCTGGGTGACGTCACCACGCTGACCGACTCCTCCGTGATGGACCTCATCCAGACCAAGCTGCCGGCGGCGCCCAGCGAGGACTGACCCCGCGCACACCACCGAACGGGCATCCGGCGAACGCGCCGGGTGCCCGTTTCGTGCGTATCGTGACGACCACCAGGCACGCCTCGCATACACCCGGTAGGGTGAAGGGCGCGTCAAGAACGCGTCATGATGTCCACAGGGTGTGCCGGGAAGTCTGGTCGGCGGTGTCCACAGCCGTACCTGACCGGAGGTCCCCACCCGTGAGCGCGCCGACGAAGAAGCCGACGGACGACCCGTCGAACAGCCCCCGCAAGGTCCTGGGCCGGCTCTCCCTGCCCGAGCGCACCTTCGTCGCCGACGCCCTGCGCACCGAGACCGTCGGCGGTGTCCTCCTCCTGATCGCGGCGATCGCCGCACTCGTCTGGGCGAACGTCCCGGCCCTGAGCGACAGCTACGAGACGGTCAGCCACTTCCACCTCGGCCCGAGCGCCATCGGGCTCGACCTGTCGGTGGCACACTGGGCGGCCGACGGCCTCCTCGCCGTCTTCTTCTTCGTCGCCGGCATCGAGCTCAAGCGCGAACTCGTCGCCGGTGACCTGCGCGACCCCAAGGCCGCCGCGCTGCCGGTCGTCGCCGCGCTGTGCGGCATGGCCGTGCCCGCGCTCGTCTACGCGCTGGTCAACACGGCGGGCGGCGGCTCGCTCGACGGCTGGGCCGTGCCGACCGCCACCGACATCGCGTTCGCCCTCGCCGTGCTCGCCGTCATCGGCACCTCGCTGCCCAGCGCCCTGCGCGCCTTCCTGCTCACGCTCGCCGTCGTCGACGACCTCTTCGCGATCCTGATCATCGCGATCTTCTTCACCAGCGAGCTGAACTTCGCCGCGCTCGGCGGCGCCGTCCTCGGCCTGATCGTCTTCTGGTTCCTGCTCAGGAAGGGCGTGCGCGGCTGGTACGTGTACGTACCGCTCGCGCTCGTCATCTGGGCGCTCATGTACAACAGCGGCATCCACGCCACGATCGCCGGTGTCGCCATGGGCCTGATGCTGCGCTGCCACCGCCACGAGGGCGAGGAGCAGTCGCCCGGCGAGCACATCGAGCACCTGGTGCGGCCGCTGTCGGCCGGGCTCGCGGTGCCGCTGTTCGCGCTGTTCAGCGCGGGGGTCGTCGTCTCGGGCGGTGCTCTCGGGCAGGTCTTCACCCAGCCGGAGACGCTCGGTGTCGTGCTCGGCCTCGTCGTTGGCAAGGCCGTCGGCATCTTCGGCGGCACCTGGCTGACGGCCCGCTTCACCAAGGCGTCCCTCTCCGACGAGCTGGCCTGGCCCGACGTCTTCGCGGTCGCCACCCTCGCCGGCATCGGCTTCACCGTCTCGCTGCTCATCGACGAACTGGCCTTCGCCGGCGACACCGCGCTCACCGACGCGGTGAAGGCGGCCGTCCTGACGGGCTCGCTGATCGCCGCCGTCCTCGCCGGTGTCCTGCTGAAGGTCCGCAACGCCAAGTACCGCGCCCTGTGGGAGGACGAGGAGCGCGACGAGGACGCGAGCGGCATCCCCGACATCTACGAGCAGGACGACCCGGAGTACCACCGGCGGATGGCGGAGATCTACGAGAAGAAGGCCGCGGAACACCGCAGGCGTGCCGAAGTGGCGGGCGGGGCAGGCGATGACGACGGGCGTCCGGCATGATCTGAGGCGGGACGCCCGTACGGGACCGCCCGTGGCCCCGGCGGAAGACCGCCTACAGACCGCTTACAGATGAACAGGGAGTACGCGATGAGCGCACCCGACGGCAGCCCGGTCGGCGCCGAACGCAGCATCGGCCAGCTGTTCGCCTCGGCGACGACCGAGATGTCCGCACTGGTGCACGACGAGATCGCCCTCGCGAAGGTGCAGCTGAAGCAGGACGTGAAGCGTGGGGTCACCAGCGCGGCGCTCTTCATCGTCGCCCTGACCATGCTCCTCTTCTCGCTGCCCATGCTGAGCTTCGCGCTGGCCTACGGGATCAACGCCTGGACCGGCGGGCACAACGGGGAGGGCGGCTGGAACCTGGCCTGGTGCTTCCTGCTGTCCTTCGCCGGCAGCCTCGTGCTGGCCGGACTGCTCGGCCTCATCGGCGCCAAGATCGCCAAGAAGGCCAAGCAGAGCAAGGGCCCGCAGAAGGTGGCCGCCTCGGTCAAGGAGACGGCGGGCGTACTGCAGAACGCCAAGCCGCACCCCCGTCAGGTGACGCCGGGCGACCGTGTCCCCGAGGCCATCGAGGCTGTGGCACGCTCGTCCTCATGACGGACCCCGCCACCCCATCGGCCCAGCCGCCCTCCTCGGTCGTACGACTCGACGTGCCCGGGGCGCCGGACGTGCTCCACCGGGACGTCGCGGCGAACGGCGCGCGCTTCCACATCGCCGAGCTGGGTGACGGGCCCCTCGTGCTGCTGCTGCACGGGTTCCCGCAGTTCTGGTGGACGTGGCGGCACCAGCTCGTGGCGCTCGCCGACGCCGGGTTCCGGGCCGTGGCGATGGACCTGCGGGGCGTCGGCGGCAGCGACCGCACGCCGCGCGGCTACGACCCGGCGAACCTGGCGCTCGACATCACCGGCGTCGTCCGTTCCCTCGGCGAGCCGGACGCGGCGCTCGTCGGTCACGACCTCGGCGGCTATCTCGCCTGGACCGCGGCCGTGATGCGCCCCAAGCTGGTGCGCCGGCTCGTGGTGTCGTCGATGCCGCACCCGCGGCGCTGGCGCTCGGCGATGCTCTCCGACCCCAAGCAGACCTCGGCCGGCTCCTATGTGTGGGGGTTCCAGCGGCCCTGGATCCCGGAGCGTCAGCTGGTCGCGGACGACGGGGCGTTGGTGGGCCGCCTGATGCGCGAATGGTCGGGGCCGAACCAGCCGGAGGACCAGGCCGTCGAGGCCTATCGGCAGGCCATGCGCATCCCGTCGACGGCGCACTGCTCCGTCGAGCCGTACCGCTGGCTGGTCCGCTCGCTGGCCCGCCCGGACGGCATCCAGTTCTACCGCCGCATGAAGCGCCCGGTCCGCGTCCCCACGCTGCACCTGCACGGCTCGCTCGACCCGGTGATGCGCACCCGCAGCGCGGCGGGCTCCGGCGAGTACGTCGAGGCCCCCTATCGCTGGCGCCTCTTCGACGGCCTCGGCCACTTCCCTCACGAAGAGGACCCCCTGGCCTTCTCGAACGAACTGGTCAACTGGCTGAAGGACCCCGAACCGGACCGCTGAAACGGTCGCCGCGCGGGCTGCGCACCGGCCTCCGGACGGCAACCCTCCCCGCTGGCAGACCTCCGCACGCGGCGACAGGCCCCCACCCGGCCGGGGGTCCGGGGGTCGGCCCCCGGGAGACACAGTCCTCACGAAGAGGACCCCCTGGCCTTCTCGAACGAACTGGTCAACTGGCTGAAGGACCCCGAACCGGACCGGTGAAACGGTCGCGGTGCGGGCGGGTGGGCGGACGGGTGGGAACTGCTGTCCTACGAACAGCCAAATGCCCGGCGCATAAGCCAATTGGGCGCCGCGCGGGCGGTTACCGACCATGAGGCCCGGGCACACGTCGGTGTATGGGCTGGACGCACGACTACAGTGACGCAGCACGCACCCGCCGCCCGGCGATGACGCTGGGCTCTCCCCAGAGGGGGGCGCCGCAGGACCACGCGGCGCACGACCCCCGGCTGGGCATTTCGCGCATCCTGCGCCGCAGGGCCCGGTGGATGTCCGCCCGGCTGCGGCACAGCGCCCGCGACTGACCTCGGCCGCACCGCAGCACCACCTTCACCTCACAGGGCGCAGGCGTCCGTGTCGACCTCCTGGACCGCGGTGCGGCCCTGCTCGATGTCGCCGCGGATCTCGTCGCCGGTCAGGGCGTACCCCGTGTCCGCGTTGTCCAGGGACTTGGCGAAGACCACGCCGTAGACCTGGCCCTCGGGCGTCAGCAGCGGGCCGCCCGAGTTGCCCTGACGGACCGTCGCGTACAGCGAGTACACGTCGCGCCGCACCGTGCCCCGGTGGTAGATGTCCGGGCCGTCGGCCGTGATGCGGCCGCGCAGGCGCGCGGGGCGCACGTCGTACGCGCCGTTCTCCGGGAAGCCGGCGACGATCGCGCCGCCGCCGCGCTCCGCGTCCGTCGACGTGAACCGGAGCGGGGGCGCCTTCAGGTCCGGCACGTCCAGGACCGCGATGTCGCGCTCCCAGTCGTAGAGGACGACCTTCGCGTCGTAACGGACGCCCTCGCCGCCTATCTGCACCGTGGGCTCGTCGACGCCGCCGACCACGTGCGCGTTCGTCATCACGCGGCGGTCGGCGAAGACGAAGCCGGTGCCTTCCAGGACCTTGCCGCAACTGGGCGCCTGGCCCACGACCTTGACGATGGATCGCTTCGCGGAGGTCGCGACGGGGCTCTTGGCGAGCGCCGGGTCCGGCGGGCTGACCTCGGCGATCGGCTCGTTCGCGAACGGGCTGAAGACCTGGGGGAAACCGTTCTGCGCAAGTGTGGAGGAGAAATCGGCGAACCAGGTGTCCGCCTGGGAGGGCAGCGCCTGGGAGACCCCGAGCAGCACCTTGGAGCTGCGGACCTCCTTGCCGAGGGTGGGCAGCGTCGTCCCCGCGAGCGCGGAACCTATCAGCCAGGCCACCAGGAGCATCGCGCCCACGTTGACCAGCGCGCCGCCCGTCGCGTCGAGCGCTCGGGCCGGGGACCAGGTGATGTACCGGCGCAGCTTGTTGCCCAGATGCGTGGTGAAGGCCTGGCCGATCGACGCGAAGACGATCACCACGATCACGGCGACGACCGCGGCCGCCGTCGTGACCTCCGCGTCGTCGGTGGCCGCCGACCAGATCACAGGGAGCGTGTAGACCGCGACGAGGCCACCGCCCAGGAATCCGATCACCGACAGGATGCCGACGACGAACCCCTGGCGGTAACCGACGATCGCGAACCACGCGGCGGCGGCGAGCAACAGGATGTCCAGCACATTCACGTGGGCCACCCTGTCACGAGCGCCAGTCGAGCGGGACCGACTTCTCGCGGTCCCAGGGGCGCTCCCAGCCCGCGAAGTGCAGCAGTCTGTCGATGACGCCGGCCGTAAAACCCCAGACCAGAGCCGATTCGACGAGAAAAGCGGGGCCGTGGTGCCCGCTCGGATGCCTGGCCGTCGCCCTGTTCGCCGGGTCCGTGAGATCGGACACCGGGACCGTGAAGACCCGGGCCGTCTCGGCGGGGTCGACGGCCGCGACCGGCGACGGCGTCCGCCACCAGCCGAGCACCGGCGTCACCACGAACCCGCTCACCGGGATGTACAGCTTCGGGAGCACGCCGAAGAGCTGGACCCCGCTCGGGTCCAGCCCCGTCTCCTCCCAGGCCTCCCGCAGCGCGGCCCGCAGCGGCCCCTCGGCCCGCGGGTCCCCGTCCTCCGGGTCCAGGGCGCCGCCGGGGAACGACGGCTGGCCCGCGTGCGACCTCAGCGACCCCGCGCGCTCCATCAGCAGCAGCTCGGGGCCCCGCTCGCCCTCGCCGAACAGGATCAGCACCGCGGACTGGCGCCCCGCACCGTCCTCGGGCGGCAGGAAGCGGCTGAGCTGCTCCCCGCGCACCGTCGCGGCGGCCTCGGCGACCGGGTCCAGCCAGGCGGGCAGCCCGGCCGTGCGCAGCGTGACGTCGGGCCCGGCGCCGGATCCCCCCGGGGCCGCACCCGCCTGCGTCTGATCTCCGTCGATACCGCTGATCTCGCTCACGTTCTTCATCGCCGCCCCCGTGACTCTCGTGATGGGCCCAACGCCCGACCGCCCTCGCTTCGTTCCCCGCTCACCCGTTCGTGGGATTCCCACGGGGCTCAGGAACCTCCCAGCGGCGGGGCCGGCAGACCGCCCGCGTCCAGGTAGGACTGCGGGGGCTTGAGGCGCTGTCCCGGCAGGCCCCCCTTCTCGTACTTCAGCAGCTTCTTCGCCTTCTCCGGGTCCGTCTCGCCTTCCCCGTAGGCCGGGCAGAGATGCGCGATCGGGCAGGCTCCGCAGGCCGGCTTGCGGGCGTGGCAGATGCGGCGGCCGTGGAAGATCACGTGGTGGCTGAGCATCGTCCACTGGCTCTTCGGGAACAGCGCCCCGACGGCCTGCTCGACCTTGTCCGGGTCCGTCTCCTCCGTCCACTTCCAGCGCCGCACGAGACGGCCGAAGTGGGTGTCGACGGTGATCCCGGGGCGTCCGAACGCGTTGCCGAGCACCACGAACGCCGTCTTGCGGCCGACGCCCGGCAGCTTGACCAGGTCCTCCAGGCGGCCCGGCACCTCACCGCCGAACTCCTCGGTCAGGACCTTCGCCAGACCCATGATCGACTTCGTCTTCGCGCGGAAGAACCCGGTCGGCCGGATCAGCTCCTCGACCTTCTCCGGGTCCGCCGCCGCGAGGTCCTCGGGCGTCGGGTAGGCGGCGAACAGCGCGGGCGTCGTCTGGTTGACCCTCAGGTCCGTGGTCTGGGCGGACAGCACCGTGGCCACGACCAGCTGGAACGGGTTCTCGAAGTCCAGCTCGGGGTGGGCGTACGGGTACGTCTCCGCGAGCTCGCGGTCGATCCTGCGCGCCCGCCGCACGAGCGCGACCCGGCTCTCCGGCTTCGCGGCGGCCTTCTTCTTCGCGGGCTTGGCTGGCTTGCCTGGCTCGGCGGGCTTCGCTGGCATCGGCTGGAGGGCCTTCCCTGGGGGGACAGAAGGGTGGTCCGACGCCTGTTCGCCCACAGCGGAATCGAGATGGCCGGACACCGTGCCGACCCTCCGGACCTGCGGTCTCACCGGCGTTTTGGACACCCGGCCAGCCTAAAGGCAGCCACCGACATCCGTCGGGGAGCCGTCGGATCGGCCCCCGATTGGCCCCCTCCCCCTCGGGTTGCGGCGCGGGTGCGGCAAACTTGTGTCTGAGTGACTGATCACACTGTTTGGACCGTCCGGCAAAATGGGGATCGGTGAACACCGTGCCCCACGGTGCAGGCGACATAGGAGAGAAACTCGTGGACGACGTTCTGCGGCGCGCCCCGCTCTTCGCGGCGCTCGATGACGAGCAGGCCGCGGAGCTCCGCGCCTCCATGAGTGAGGTGACCCTCGCTCGCGGCGATGCGCTGTTCCACGAGGGAGACCCCGGGGACCGCCTGTACGTGGTCACCGAGGGCAAGGTGAAGCTCCACCGCACCTCCCCCGACGGCCGGGAGAACATGCTGGCCGTGCTCGGCCCCGGCGAGCTGATCGGCGAGCTGTCGCTGTTCGACCCGGGCCCGCGCACCGCGACCGCCAGCGCGCTGACCGAGGTGAAGCTGCTCGGCCTCGGCCACGGCGACCTCCAGCCCTGGCTGAACGCCCGGCCCGAGGTGGCCGCCGCGCTGCTGCGTGCCGTCGCCCGCCGCCTGCGCAAGACCAACGACCAGATGTCCGACCTGGTCTTCTCCGACGTGCCGGGCCGTGTCGCCCGCGCGCTGCTCGACCTGTCGCGCCGCTTCGGCGTGCAGTCCGAGGAGGGCATCCACGTCGTGCACGACCTCACGCAGGAAGAGCTGGCCCAGCTGGTCGGCGCCTCCCGCGAGACGGTCAACAAGGCGCTGGCGGACTTCGCCGGCCGCGGCTGGCTCCGCCTGGAGGCCCGCGCGGTGATCCTCCTGGACGTGGAGCGCCTCGCCAAGCGTTCCCGCTGACACCGGACGCCCACAGCCCTACGAGGACGGGGGGGGGGGCCGCGCGGCCGGGGGGGGGCGGCCGGCGCGTGGGGGGGGCGCGCCCCCCCCCCCCCCCCGGGGCGGGGCCCCGCCACTTCGACGTGGCGGGACCCGTTCTCGTAGGGGCCCGCAAGGCCCTCCCACAGACGCGTACGTGCAGAGACGGAGAGACGCCACCATGACCTCGACCCCGCTGCCGCAGGACCCCGCGGGTCTCGCCGCCCGCTTCGAGGCGGAGCGCCCCCGGCTGCGGGCCGTGGCGTACCGGATGCTCGGCTCGTTCAGCGAGGCGGAGGACGCGGTGCAGGAGGCGTGGCCGCGGCTCCAGCGGGACGGCGCGGGTGAGGTGCGGAACCTGGCCGGCTGGCTGACCACCGTCGTCGGGCGGATCTGCCTCGACATGCTGCGCACCCGCACCGCGCGCCGCGAGGACCCGCTGGAGGAGGGCGGCGCCGTCGAGATCCACGTGCCCGACCCGGTGGTCCGGCCGCTGGACCCGGTGCACGAGGCCGAGACGGCCGACTCGGTCGGGCTCGCGCTCCTCGTCGTGCTCGACACGCTGGCGCCCGCCGAGCGGCTCGCGTTCGTGCTGCACGACATGTTCGCCGTGCCGTTCGAGGATCTCGCGCCGATCGTGGAGCGCACCCCCGCGGCGACCCGGCAGCTCGCGAGCCGGGCCCGGCGCCGGGTGCAGGGTCAGGTGCCGCCCGCCGACACGGATCTGGCCCGGCAGCGCGAGGTCGTCGCGGCCTGGGTGGCGGCCTCCCGCGCGGGCGACTTCGAGGCGCTGCTCGAACTCCTCGACCCGGACGTCCTGTTGCGGGTCGACGCGGGCCCCGGCACGGCCTCCAAGCTGGTCCGCGGCGCCCTGGAGGTGGCCGGTCAGGCCGCGCTGTACGGGCGGCTCGCGCCGTCCTCGTACGCCGCCTTCGTGGGCGACGGCGTCGGGATCGTCGCCGCGCCGAACGGGACGCCGACGGCGGTTCTCGCGCTCACGGTGCGCGGCGGGCGGGTCGTACAGGTCGACATCATCGTCGACCCGCCCCGCCTGTCCGCTCTCACCGGCGCCCAGTGGAAGTGACCGCCGGGCGAGCTACGTGACCCCCGCCCGGCCGCACCACCGACGCCCGCGAGAGCGAAACGGGCGGGCGGGCGGCTAGCCGATCAGTCCGTGTTCCGACAGGTACTCGAGCTGGGCCCGCACCGAGAGTTCGGCGGCGGGCCACAGGGAGCGGTCCACGTCGGCGTAGACGTGTGCCACGACCTCCGGCGCCGTCCGCAGGCCGTTCTCGACGGCGGTCTCGACCTGGGCGAGGCGGTTGGCGCGGTGGGCGAGGTAGAACTCGACGGCGCCCTGGGCGTCCTCCAGGACCGGGCCGTGGCCGGGCAGCACCGTGTGCACGCCGTCGTCGACGGTCAGGGAGCGCAGCCGGCGCAGCGAGTCGAGGTAGTCGCCGAGGCGGCCGTCGGGGTGCGCGACGATCGTCGTGCCGCGGCCGAGGATCGTGTCGCCGGTCAGCACGGCCCGGTCGGCGGGGAGGTGGAAGCTCAGCGAGTCGGAGGTGTGGCCGGGCGTCGGGACGACCCGCAGCTCCAGGCCGCCGGTCGTGACCACGTCACCGGCGGCCAGGCCCTCGTCACCGAGCCGCAGCGCCGCGTCGAGCGCCCGCACCTTCGTGCCGGTCAACTCGGCGAAGCGGCCCGCGCCTTCGGCGTGGTCGGGGTGCCCGTGGGTGAGCAGGGTGAGCGCGATCCGCTTGCCCAGCTTCTCCGCCGTGTCCACGACGTGGGTGAGGTGGGCTTCGTCGAGCGGGCCCGGGTCGATGACGACGGCCAGGTCGCTGTCCGGCTCGGCGACGATCCAGGTGTTGGTGCCGTCGAGGGTCATCGCGGACGGGTTCGGCGCGAGCACGTTGACCGCGCGGGCGGTCGCGGGGCCGGAGAGCACCCCGCCGCGCGGCTGCCCGGGCAGGGCCGCGGCGTCCGACATGGTCAGCTCCCCCCGTTGGAGATGTGCTTGGTGAACTCGTCGTGCCCCGGCCAGGACAGCACCAGCTCGTCGCCCTCCAGCCGCGCCTGCGCGAGGACGGGCGTCAGGTCGCGGCCCGCCGAGCCGGCGAGGGCGTCGGCGGCGGTCCCGTACGCGTCGAGCGTGCGCAGCGTCGCGATCGTCGGGGGCATCATCGACAGCTCGCCCCGGTCGTAGCCCGCGGCGGCCTCGCCGGGCCGGATCCACACGGTGCGGTCCGCCTCGGAGGAGTCGTCGCTGGTGCGCTGGCCGGCCGGGAGCGCGGCCACGAAGAACCAGGTGTCGTAGCGGCGCGGCTCGAACTCGGGGGTGATCCAGCGGGCCCACGCGCCCAGCAGGTCGGAGCGGAGCACGAGCCCGCGGCGCCGCAGGAACTCGGCGAAGGAGAGGTCACGGTCCACCAGGGCCTGCCGGTCGGCGGTCCAGTCGGCTCCCGTGGTGTCGTCCACGACGCTGTCCGGGGTGGGTCCGGCGAGCAGCACACCGGCCTCCTCGAAGGTCTCCCGCACGGCCGCGCACACGATCGCCTGCGCGTCCTGCTCCGGTACCCCGAGGCGCACCGCCCATTCCTTGCGGGAGGGGCCCGCCCAGCGGACCTGCCGGTCGTCGTCGCGCGGGTCGACGCCGCCGCCCGGGTACGCGTAGGCGCCGGCCGCGAAGGCCATGGAGGTGCGCCGGCGCAGCATGTGCACCTCGACGCCCCGCGCGTCGCGCAGCAGCATGACGGTGGCGGCGCGCCGGGGCGTCGCCGGGGTCATCGTGCCGGCGGCGAGGGCGCGGATCCGCTCCGGCCACTCGGGGGGATACCACTGCCCGTTTGCCATGGCCGGAGGCTATCCGCTGACGGGCAGATGTTCGAGAGGCACCTGGTGCCCGCCCGAAGATCCGCCCGTCGTCACACCGGTACGGTCACGCCTCGGTGAGCTCCACCTGGAACTCGACCTCGACCGGCGCGTCCAGCGGCAGCACCGCGACGCCGACGGCGCTGCGGGCGTGCACGCCCTTCTCGCCGAGGACCTCGCCGAGCAGCTCGCTCGCGCCGTTGATCACGCCGGGCTGACCGGTGAAGTCCTGCGCGGAGGCGACGAACCCGACGACCTTCACGACGCGCGCGACGCGGTCCAGGTCACCGGCGACGGACTTGATCGCCGCCAGGCCGTTCAGCGCGCAGGTGCGGGCCAGGTCCTTGGCCTGCTCGGCGGTGACCTCGGCGCCGACCTTGCCGGTCAGCGGCAGCTTGCCGTCGACCATGGGCAGCTGCCCGGCGGTGAACACGTAGACGCCGGACTGCACGGCCGGCTGGTACGCGGCGACCGGCGGCACGACGGGCGGCAGCGTCAGTCCGAGCTCGGCCAGCCTGGCCTCGACCGCGCTCATGCCTGCTTCTCCCGCTTCAGGTACGCCACCAGCTGCTCCGGGTTGTTCGGTCCCGGCACGACCTGGACGAGCTCCCAGCCGTCCTCGCCCCACGTGTCCAGGATCTGCTTCGTCGCGTGCACGAGGAGCGGCACGGTCGCGTATTCCCACTTCTTAGCCATGGGGCCGACTGTAGCCGCCGAAGAAGGGGGTCACGTTCCGGAGGCTCCTGCGTGATCCGGGCACGTACTGGTTAGGCTCGAATACGTGAGCAGGCTCCAGGTCGTCAGCGGCAAGGGCGGTACCGGAAAGACCACGGTCGCCGCCGCACTCGCGCTCGCCCTCGCGACCGAGGGGAAGCGCACACTTCTGGTGGAGGTGGAGGGCAGGCAGGGCATCGCACAGCTCTTCGAGACCGAAGCGCTTCCCTACGAGGAGCGGAAGATCGCCGTGGCACCGGGCGGCGGCGAGGTGTACGCGCTCGCCATCGACCCCGAGCTGGCGCTCCTCGACTACCTCCAGATGTTCTACAAGCTGGGCGGCGCGGGCCGTGCCCTCAAGAAGCTCGGCGCGATCGACTTCGCGACGACGATCGCCCCGGGCCTGCGGGACGTCCTGCTGACCGGCAAGGCGTGCGAGGCGGTGCGCCGCAAGGACAAGAAGGGGAACTACGCGTACGACCACGTGGTCATGGACGCGCCCCCGACCGGCCGCATCACCCGCTTCCTGAACGTGAACGACGAGGTCGCCGGGCTCGCCCGGATCGGCCCCATACACAATCAGGCCCAGGCGGTCATGCGCGTCCTCAAGTCCCCGGAGACGGCCGTGCACTTGGTGACGCTCCTGGAGGAGATGCCGGTGCAGGAGACCCTCGACGGGGTCGCCGAGCTGCGCGCCGCGAACCTGCCCGTCGGGCGGTTCATGGTGAACATGGTGCGGCCCGCGCTGCTCGGCGAGGACGCCCTCGCCATGGCCCGCCAGAAGTCCGTGCGTCCGGCGGTCGCCGAGGCCCTGGCCGCGGCCGGCGTCGGCAGCGCCAAGCGGCTCGCGGGCCCGCTGATCACCCAGGCGGGCGAGTACGCGGAGCGGTACGCCCTGGAGCGCGCCCAGCGCGAGCTGCTCGCCGACGCGGGGCTCGCCCGGCACGAACTGCCGCTGCTCACCGAGGGCTTGGACCTGTCGGGCCTGTACCGGCTCGCCGAGGAACTGCGACAGCAGGGAATTCAGGGGACTCTTCGATGACGCTGGATCCGCGAGCTCCGCTCGACATCGACCCGCTGCTCGACGACCCGGCCACCCGCATCGTGGTGTGCTGCGGCAGCGGCGGCGTCGGCAAGACCACCACCGCCGCGGCGCTCGGTCTGCGCGCCGCCGAGCGGGGCCGCAAGGTGGTCGTGCTGACCATCGACCCGGCCCGCCGGCTCGCCCAGTCGATGGGCATCGACTCGCTGGACAACACCCCGCGCCGCGTGAAGGGCATCGACGACGCGGCGGGCGGCGAACTGCACGCGATGATGCTCGACATGAAGCGCACCTTCGACGAGATCGTCGAGGCGCACGCGGACGAGGAGCGCGCCCGGGCGATCCTGTCGAACCCCTTCTACCAGTCGCTCTCCGCGGGCTTCGCCGGCACGCAGGAGTACATGGCCATGGAGAAGCTCGGCCAGCTCCGCGCCCGCGACGAGTGGGACCTGATCGTCGTCGACACCCCGCCGTCGCGCTCCGCCCTGGACTTCCTGGACGCGCCGAAGCGGCTCGGCTCCTTCCTCGACGGGAAGCTGATCCGGCTGCTGATGGCCCCCGCGAAGGTCGGCGGGCGCGCCGGCATGAAGTTCCTGAACGTCGGCATGTCGATGATGACCGGCACCCTCGGCAAGCTGCTCGGCGGTCAACTCCTGCGCGACGTCCAGACGTTCGTGGCCGCGATGGACACCACCTTCGGCGGCTTCCGCACCCGCGCGGACGCCACGTACAAGCTGCTGCAGGCACCCGGCACCGCCTTCCTCGTGGTGGCGGCGCCCGAGCGGGACGCGCTGCGCGAGGCCGCGTACTTCGTGGAGCGCCTGGCCGCCGAGCGCATGCCGCTGGCCGGCCTGGTGCTCAACCGGGTGCACGGCAGCGGCGCCGGCCGCCTCTCGGCCGAGCGCGCGCTCGCCGCCGCAGAAAATCTTGACGAGTCCGGCATTGTGGATCAGACGGCCGGGAAGGAAGAGCTTCGTACCTCTCCCGAGTCCCCCGAAACCGCGGAGACCCCCGAAGCCGCCGAGACCGACGCGGCCGTCGAGACCGACGCAGCCGTCGCACCCGAGACTCCCACCGTCGCGCAGCTGACCGCGGGTCTGCTGCGCCTGCACGCCGAACGCATGCAGGTGGTCGCGCGCGAACAGCGCACGCGTGACCGCTTCACCGCGCTGCACCCCGAGGTCGCCGTGACCCAGGTCGCGGCGCTTCCCGGTGATGTCCACGACCTGTCAGGCCTGCGGGACATCGGTGACCGGCTCGCGGCCGGTGGTGCTCCGGCCGGAGCTGCCTGAGCCGTACGGGACCCACGGGTCCCGCGCGGCGCGCGCCGGGCGCTGTCACGCCACCCGGGCCGCGCTCTCTACCCGACGGCCGCGTACCGGTCGTCCTCGCAGTACTCGTGCGAGCCGTCCACCACGTCCTCCTCGAGCTCGGCGGGCAGCAGCCCCGCACCGCGCTCGTACTCCGTCCGTGCCGTCTCAAGCAGCCGGCGCCACGACGTGACGGTCGGACGCCGGCGCAGCAGCGCGCGTCGCTCCCGTTCGGTCATGCCGCCCCACACGCCGAACTCGACGCGATTGTCCAGCGCGTCGGCGAGGCACTCGGTGCGCACGGGGCATCCCGTGCACACCGCCTTCGCCCGGTTCTGCGCTGCTCCTTGAACGAACAGTTCATCCGGATCGGTAGTGCGGCAGGCCGCCTGCGCACTCCAGTCGACTACCCAGCCCATACCGGCGCCGTCCTCTCCCGAATCGAGGCTCCCCCACGGCGGCAGCGGCATATTCACCGCCGCCAGTTGAGGACGTTACGGAAGGTGGGCACAGCGCAACACCCCCTTCGGGCCCAATCTTGAATGGTCCGAACGGACTATGCGTAAGCGGCAGATCACCCGACGGAGTGACCGAGGGACATGCGTAATAACCCCGGCAAAACGGGGCAGTTCATCTGAGCCAGAACGGGCGTCGGGCGACATATAAGGCGGATTCGGACACGCCCGGAACCCCGGAATCCGCGTGCGCGGGCGGGGACGGAAATGACTACAAGAGGCACGGAAAAAGTGCCGGGAACGATTCGGGGTCGTCCCACGTCTTGATACGAGACCGCACTGCTGTGACAGTTGAGTGCAGCTTAGGCCAAGGCATATACGCCTGTCCGGAGAATCAGAACGTAGGCTGCCCCCCATGGGAAAGAAGCGCTCGGCCGGTGGCGGCGGCGGTCTGTCGCCGGCCCAACAGGCCGCCAAGTTCCTCGGTGTCAGCGTGCTCGCCGGAGCCGTGCTCGCCGGAATCGCGCTGCCCGCTGCGGGCGCGCTCGGCCTCGCGGCCAAGGGATCGGTCGAGGGGTTCGACGAGATCCCGGCCAATCTGAAGACGCCCCCGCTCATGCAGCGCACCACCATCCTGGACAACCAGGGCGGCACGATCGCGACCGTCTACGCCCGTGACCGCACGGTGGTCCCGCTCGACGAGATCTCGCCGTACATGCAGAAGGCGATCGTCGCGATCGAGGACTCGCGCTTCTACGAGCACGGGGCCGTCGACGCCAAGGGCATCCTGCGCGCCATCAACGCGAACGCGCAGAACGGCGGCGTCTCGCAGGGCGCGTCCACGCTCACCCAGCAGTACGTGAAGAACGTGTTCATGGAAGAGGCGGGCGACGACCCGACCAAGCTGGCGCAGGCGACGCAGCAGACCATCGGCCGCAAGGTCAAGGAGCTGAAGTACGCGATCCAGGTCGAGGACGAGCTGGGCAAGAAGAAGATCCTCGCCAACTACCTGAACATCACGTACTTCGGGCAGCAGGCGTACGGCGTCGAGGCCGCGGCCCAGCGCTACTTCTCCAAGCACGCCAAGGACCTGAACGTGCAGCAGGCGGCGATGCTCGCCGGCATCGTCCAGTCCCCCAGCCGCTACGACCCGGTCAACGACGAGGAGGAGGCCAAGCGCCGGCGCAACGTCGTGCTGCAGCGCATGGCCGACGTCCACGACATCTCGCAGGCCGACGCCGACAAGGCCAAGGCCAGCCCGCTCGGCCTCAAGGTGAAGCGCCCGCAGAACGGGTGCATCACCGCGGTCAAGGGCGCCTCCTTCTTCTGCGACTACGTGCGCGAGGTCTTCCTCAGCGACCCCGTCTTCGGCAAGTCGCAGGAGGACCGCAGCAAGCTGTGGCAGCGCGGCGGCCTGACCATCAGGACCACCCTGGACCCGCAGTCCCAGGAGTCCGTGCAGACCTCGGTCAAGAACCACGTCTACAAGACGGACAAGGTCGCCACGGCCGTCACCCTCGTCGAGCCCGGCACCGGCAAGATCGTCGGCATGGGCCAGTCGAAGCCGTACGGCACCGACAAGGACAAGAACGAGACGGTCCTCAACTACTCGGTCAACGCGGCCTACAACGGCTCGGGGTACGGCTTCCCGACCGGTTCGACGTTCAAGCCGTTCCTCGCCGCCGCCGCCCTGGAGGGCGGCACGCCGGTGACGCAGGAGTACCCGGCCCCGTACGAGATGCCGTACCCGAAGCAGGTGCAGACCTGCAGCGGGAAGCCGTGGGTCAACGACGGCGGCTACCAGGTGGAGAACGAGAACGAGTCGGAGGTCGGCCCCTATCGCCTCAAGGAGGCGATGGAGAAGTCCATCAACACGTACTTCGTGCAGATGCTCGCCGACACCGGCATGTGCCCCGTCGTCCAGATGACCGACAAGCTGGGCGTCGTCCAGGGCAACGGCAAGAAGGTCGACGAGGTGCCGTCCTCGATGACCCTCGGTTCGACCGGTCTGTCGCCGCTGACCATGGCCTCCGCCTACGCGGCGTTCGCCAACCGCGGCACGTACTGCACGCCGGTCGCCATCGACGCGATCACCGGGCCGAACGGCAAGGCGCTCAAGGTGCCGAAGACCAAGTGCTCGCGGGCCATGTCCGAGCAGACCGCCGACAAGATCAACACCCTGCTGAGCGGGGTGACCGACTCCGGTACCGGTCAGAAGGCCGGCCTCCAGAGCCGGGACAACGCCGGTAAGACCGGTACGACCGACGGCCGCAAGAACGCCTGGTTCGTCGGCTACACGCCGAACCTGTCGGGCGCGGTCTGGGTCGGCAGCGCCAGCCAGTCGGTCCCGATGGTGAACATCACGATCGGCGGCGTCTACCAGGCCAAGGTCTTCGGTGGCGAGGTGCCGGGTCCGATCTGGCGCGACGCCATGACGGGCGCGCTCTCCGGCAAGCCCGCGCCGACCTTCAACAAGGTCGACATCCCGGACCCCGACAAGGACAAGCACAAGGACCGGGACAAGGACCGCGACAAGGGCCACGACGACGCGAAGCCGGGTGACGGCGGCGGGGGCGACGACCCCTTCCCCGGCGTCTCGCTCCCGCCGGACCTGATCAGCGGAGGCAACGGGAACGGGGGGAACGGCGGCTGGCGCCACTAGTTCCCCGGTTCACCGGTCCATGAGTATGTGAGAGGGGGGGGGCCCCCCCGCGGGCCCCCCCCCACAAGAAAGTAGGGGGGGGGAGGGTGACAGCCGACCGCGCCGGTGAGAAGCCGCGGCGGCGCGCGCCCCCCCCCGC
>NZ_JBHYTK010000044.1:41545-50665 GCF_042749255.1 Streptomyces sp. NPDC059524
GCACGATGCAGGCCATCTGGAAGCACCGCCGCGCGCTCGTCGAGTCGGGCCCCTCCGGCCGCGGTGGGCGCGCCGGGCGGGCCCCCCGCACGCACGGAGTGGTGGCCGGCCCCCCGCCGGGGCCCCCCCCATCACACATGTCCGGATGCGGCTGCTCTCAGCCGAGCAGCAGGCGCTTGACCGTCGCGGCGACGCGGCCGCCCTCGGCGCGGTCCCCCACCTTCGGCTTCACGATCTTCATGACCTGGCCCATGGCCTTGCCGCCCTCGGCACCGGCCGCCTTCGCCTCCTCGACCGCCTGCGCGACGATCTGCTCCAGCTCGGCGTCGGACAGCTGCTGCGGCAGGTACTCGGCGAGCACCTCGCCCTCCGCCTTCTCCCGGGCGGCGGACTCGGCACGGCCGCCCTTGTCGAAGGCCTCGGCCGCCTCGCGGCGCTTCTTCGCCTCCTTGACGATCACGGCCTGCACCTCGTCGTCGGAGAGCTCGCGCTTCTCCTTGCCCGCGACCTCCTGGGTCGTGATCGCGGCGAGAGTCATCCGGAGCGTCGAGGAGCGCAGCTCGTCACGCCCCTTGATCGCGGCGTTGAGGTCGTCCTGCAGCTTCGACTTGAGCGTGGTCATGACTCGATTGTCGCAGGTGTCACAGCGTCAGCGCCCGCGGATTTCCCCGCCCCTCCCCCGGACGGACCGCGCCGCGCGTCTGACACGATGGACGTATGCGCGCGCGATACGGGATTCCCCTGAAGGTCTCAGCCGGCGTCGCGGCGGTGGGTGCCGCCGGACTCGCCTACTCCGTGGGCTTCGAGGCCCGCTCCTTCCGGCTGCGCCGGGTGACCGTCCCGGTCCTGCCCGCGGGCATGCGACCGCTGCGCGTCCTCCAGGTCTCCGACATCCACATGGTGAGCGGGCAGCGCAAGAAGCAGCGCTGGCTGCGCTCGCTGGCCGGTCTGCGCCCCGACTTCGTCATCAACACGGGCGACAACCTCTCCGACCCCGAGGGCGTCCCGGAGGTCCTGGACGCCCTCGGCCCGCTCATGGAGTTCCCCGGCGCGTATGTCTTCGGGTCGAACGACTACTACGGGCCCAAGCCGCGCAACCCCGCCAAGTACCTTCTCGAGAAGGTGCAGGGCCGCCACGGGCTGAACGGGAACCCGCCGGTCGTCGGCGCGATCCACAACCCGTGGGAGGACCTGCGCGACGGCTTCGACGAGGCCGGCTGGCTGAACCTGACCAACACCCGGGGCGTGCTCAAGGTCGCCGGGATCGAGCTCGGGCTCACCGGTGTGGACGACCCGCACATCAAGCGCGACCGGTACGACGAGGTCGCGGGCGGCCCGCTGTCCGGCCCGGACTTCTCCTTCGGCGTCGTGCACGCCCCGTACCTGCGCTCGCTGGACGCCTTCACCGCCGACGGGTATCCGCTGATCCTCGCGGGCCACACCCACGGCGGTCAGGTCTGCATCCCCTTCTACGGCGCCCTGGTCACCAACTGCGACCTGGACACCGACCGAGTGAAGGGCCTGTCCACGCACGAGGCCGGTGGACGCACCTCGTACCTCCATGTCTCGGCCGGCTGCGGCGCCAACCGCTACACCCCGTTCCGCTTCGCGTGCCCGCCCGAGGCGACGCTCCTGACCCTGGCCCCGAAGCGGTCCTGAGGCTTCGGCTCGCCCGGCCCGTCGGGCCGCTCTAGCGTGGCGGCATGATCACACCCGATGCCGGCGCCGATCCCGCCGTCCCGGTGCCCGAGGGCGCCGGAGCCGTTCCGCTCCGGCGCCGCTCCTCGGCCCCGGCCGCCGCCTTCCGCGCGCTCGTCGCCCTGGCCGCCGTCACCGGCATCGTCATCGACCTCTCGATCAGCAACAGCGTGCTGCGCGTCCTGAGCTACTTCACGATCCAGTCGAACATCCTGGTCGCGGTCGTCCTCGCCGCCGGCGCGCTGCGGGCCTGGAGCGGGCGCCCCGCGCTGCCGCCCCTGGTCACCGGCGGCACGCTCCTGTTCATCGGCATCACCGGGCTCGTCTACCACCTGATCCTGGCCAACGACTCCAGCGGCTTCTCCATGACGGACGACGCCGCCCAGGCCGTCATGACCGGGCCCCGCCAGGTCTCCAACCAGCTCCTGCACACGGTCACCCCGATCGGCGCCGCCCTCGACTGGCTCCTGTTCACCGCCCCCGGCGCCCTGCGCCTGCGGCACGCCGCGCTCTGGCTCGCCTACCCGCTGGCCTACCTCGGCTTCGCCCTCGTCCGCGGCGCGATCATGACCCCGGGCACGCCGGCCCGCTACCCGTACCCGTTCCTGGACGTCGACGCGCACGGCTACGCGGGGGTCCTCGGCAACGGCCTGACCTTCGGTCTCGCCTTCTACGGGCTGGCTCTGGCTCTCGTCGGGCTGGACCGGATCCGCCCCGCGATCGCCCCCGCCGAAAACCGGATTTCGTCTCAGGCCGCCGGTCCGCTAAAGTAATCGATGTCGCCGCGACCTGCAGAACAGCAGAGAGCGGAGCAACGACATCGGGGTGTAGCGCAGCTTGGCAGCGCGCTTCGTTCGGGACGAAGAGGTCGTGGGTTCAAATCCCGCCACCCCGACAGCTAAGTAGCAGGTCAGAGGGCCGGTACTCAATCGAGTACCGGCCCTCTGACGTTGCGAGTGACTATCTGCGTGACCGTTACAGCGGAGCCGTCGCGTCCGCCCCTCAGACCCCGCTACGGTGTGGCTCTCGATGGAGGGACCTACACCGTCAGACCGACTAGGTCGGGTGTGAGGTGGCGGGGCAGGCTGAAAAGTCGCCGTCTGAGGGATACGCCTCCACGTGTGTGGCACGACGCGGCCAACATGTGGGGATCACTCGACCCTCTCTCGTGATGCTTGGCCGTTGATCGCCAGTCATCGGCATAGAAGAGAACTTAGGTTCTGAGCGTCGGCAGAACTCAGCCAACCGTCATGCGCGGTTGGACTGAGCCTGCCGCGTTGTGGATCAGTCCAACCGTGCCTTCTAAGAAAGGCACGTCGCTCGTGGACTTGAGTGATCGAATCCTTCTGTGTCTGCTCTGCGTTCTCAGCATCCTCGACCTGCTTCCTGGTGTCATTCGCTCCCTCGCCCAGGTGCTGAGTTCGATCATCACGGCCATCAACGATCTTCGTGAGCAGTGGGCCTCTGGGCGCCGCAGTCGTAACAGCTAAAAGCAGTGTGGGTGGGTCCTTGTCAGGGCCCACCCACACTGCTCACTGCCGGTTCCTAGGTTCCAGAACCAAAGATCCTGTCCATCGCAGTCGCACCGGTCTGAATCACAGGCCGGATCTGCTTCCGGTAGACCTCCTCCGTGACGGCGGTGCTGGAGTGGCTGGCCAAGCGGGAGATCTCTTCCAGCGGGATACCCCAGTCTGACAAGAGCAAGCACCCGGCTGCGCTCCCCTCCGCCGGGCGGGCTTCCCGGCTCCGCTGGGGCTGCCGCTCCTGCCCTCGGCCCGCTGCGCCGACGCCGCCCACTGTGGATAGGCCCGGAGGGCATGAGTCGAGCACCCGACACGGTCGCGGCCCACGGTCACAGACGATGGCTCCGGCGGGGGATCGGCCGACACCGGGTGGGAGGGGCACCGTTCCCGGTCGCGGGCACATCGTGGCGAGCATGGTGGGCTCCCACCCCGCCCACTGTCGCCCAGGCAGAGCCGAGCTGACGCGGCCCATGGCGTCCAGGTCGTTCGTACCGTGGCGCGCTCCACTTGGACGCCATGAACCACGCCCGCTCCACAGACGTGTGGGTCGACGGCGGACGGGATGGGAGCAGGGGTGAGTGGTGGGTGAGAGTGCGCAAGCTCAGCAGCTGATCACCTCTGTTCGGCGACTTATCATTTACCCGCGTAGATTAGTTGTCCACTCGGTTGTAGTTTTGGTTTCTTCTCGGTAGCTTTGCAGGTATGGGGCCACGTGAGATCTATCCAAACCCGCCGCTCGCGCTGGTGGTCGTCGAGCTGCGCCACACCGTGACAGCCGCACTGAGTGAGGCACAGCAGTCCGCGCTCAAGAGCTTGCTCACCGACTCCTTCCCTCTCGCCCGCCCGACGCTCGCAGCAGTGAGCACAATCGTCACTCCGGCAGGCGTCAGGAACGAGCAGACGCCACCGAACCCGCGCTACATGACCCGAGACAACACGGCATCCGTCACCTTCAGGCCAGACGCCATCGCCGTGGAGACGACCCGCTATGTGAGGCGCAGCGCACTGCGCGACACCCTCCGCCTCGCGGTGGCCGCACGCCAGAAGGTTGCGCCGGCAGATGGACTGACCCGGATCGGCGTTCGCTACGTCAATGAAGTACGCGCAGACGTAGAAAGCGCTGCCGACTGGTCCCAGTGGATCGCACCCAGCCTCACCAATGTTGCAGGGCTTGAGGCCGGCGCCAACGGACTCGCACAGTCCTGGCAAGGCATGGTCGTTTTCGGAGACCAGCAACAGGGCATCGTGCTCCGTCACGGAAACCTGGATGGCTATGCAGTAAACCCGAGCGGTGATTTGCGACGCCCTACTCCATCGCCGGGGCCCTACTACCTCATCGATCTGGACAGCTACTGGACCCCGGAAGACGAGACGCCGACACTCGATTGGGACAACATCGAATCCCACTACGACGATGCCGCACTCAGTGCTCACGGACTGTTCGAGCAACTGATCACAGACAAGTACCGCCAGGAGGTTCTGCGCCGTGACCAGTGAGACGCGACTCTCGATCTCGACTACAACCGTGCCGACAGCAAACCTCATTGCTCCGGTCGAGCCCACGACCACGGTGGCCAGCCAGTTGGACGAGCTAGCTGAGGAAGCTGGATCGCTGCGAAGCACCAGTAGGCACATGGTGGAGAGTACGAGTGAGCTGCATCAGAAGGTTCTCTTCGAGTCCTGGCAGCACCGCACTCACGAGCGAGGAAAGCTGGCTCCAAGGGCACTGCTGGAAGAGATCTCCGATCTTGGATTTGCCTGGCGCGACGTTGCTCGCATGCTCGGAGTAAGCGTTCCTGCCGTTCAAAAGTGGCGACGAGCTGGCGGGGTGACAGGCGAGAACCGCCGTCGGCTCGCCAGCCTCCTGGCCCTGTGTGACGAGATCGCTGGGCGCTACCACATCCAGGAGGTGGCTTCCTGGTTCGAGATGCCAGTCACCGCCAGTGCTCCAATCACTCCGATTGACCTGTGCGCCGATGGTCAACCGCGCCTGGTCCTAGAGCACGCAAGCGGCCATGGCGACGAAGAAGCGATCCTCACCGCGTATGACCCAGGGTGGCGCGAGCACTACCGCTCCGACTTTGAGGTGTATCTCGAAGCCGACGGCGCCATGTCTATCCGCTCCAAGGGGGCTTAGCACGTGGCCCATGAGATGGAGCGACCGGAAGACCCAGAGGGTCTGTATCGAGCATGTGGCGACGACATCGTCGCTGCGCGCCCGACACTCACCGGCGATGTGTTCTCCGGAGTGGAACTCATCGATGCAGATGGCGCTACTCACCAAAAGACGGTCATGATCCTCGACCACCCTTGCTCGCTGCGCACCGACGGCGTCAATCTGCTGCCCCGGCTGACCGTTGCCGAAGTGCGTCATCGGCAGCCGGGCAAGTGGGAAGGATGCTACAACCGGTTTTTCCTGCCCGCCCCATTTCCTGAGGCTGAGGGACCGAAGCAGCCGAGTGCCGCCTTCTTCGACGCCTGCTATCACGTCTCACCCGAACAGCTCGATGCTGGAACCCGGGTGGCGTGTCTGAGCGATTTTGGACTCAACCTGCTGCTTCAACGCCGCGTCCACCACTTCAGCCGCGTCGTGGTTCCAACCTTCGAATTTCAGAACGCCAATGGTGCGGTGTACGACGAGGCCGACCTGGTTGAAGAGTGGTGCATAGACCGGGAAGATGACGGCCTGAAGCCGCTCGAGGCTGCCGCGGAATGCGTTAGTTGGCTCCGCGAAGAGGAAGACGGGGTGCGACGGCAGACCCTCCTCAGGGATGTCCAGAGGCGAAGCACGCTTCGCCGCCAGATGCGAGCCCATCTCAGAGCGCTCCGCAGGAGCGGTAGCTGATGACCGTTGGCGAGCCGTCCTATCTGATTCAGGAACGCTCCACCGTGACTGCTGAGTGTCTAACCTGCGTGACAACCGCAACACGCAATCACGAGCAACTGTGGACGTCAGCGGACCATCAGCACCGGTGACAGGCACCGCAGCCCCAGCCCAGCTAGCATCTCAAATTGCTTCGGGACGAAGAGGTCGCGGGTTCAATTCCCGCCACCCCGACAGCCGAAACACCGGGTCAAGCCCGGTGCTGAAAGATCAGCACTGGGCGGGCCATCTTGGGAGCCTACTTCCTGGAGCGGCTCCCCTCACCAGAGGTCCTGGGGGCCGCTGGCACTGGTCCTGACGGGGAAGCGCCCGGCCTGAAAGTCAACGCCGATCGGCACTCCGAAGGATGACGATGGAATCAGCGGGTACGGGAATCCGTCCACGCAGAAAAAGAACCGCCCCGAGCGTGGCGCCGAAACCGAGCATCGGCCCCAATACGTCCGAAGGCACGTCGGACATGACAGCCGCCGCCATCGCGGCGACGACTCCAACCCCGAACCCGAAGAGCCGGAGGTACTCGCCCGGAGCAGCTGAGACGGCCGGGTCCAGACGATCCTCGTCGAGCAGTTGTCCGAGCCGCCCCTCCGCGTACCGCTCCGTAATGATCACAAGAATGATGGTCATCTCTCGCAACGCCTCCGCTGGATCGGAGTCCTGCCGAGCCTCGGCGGCCTGTAGCGCGCCGACCACCTGCGCAGCGTGCGTCTTGAGGGCTCTGCGGTGATGACTGCCGATGTCGACGCGACCGAATGTGCTGCACCAGACCGAATCGGGCACGGGACACCGCGTCTTGTGGGCCCGCCAGATGGCACGCTCAGCCGAACGCACGCTGGCCACACCGGTTCCCCGACACCCCTGCTGGTACGCGTGACTACACCGTACTGCGGAAACCAACAGGGTGGGGGGAGTGGATCGGCGAGACGATTCAAAATGCGGCCCGATCGCGCGGGGATCGGGGGCCAAACAGCGGGTCAACCGAGGCCGCCGTAGCAAGACCCTCCCGAACGACGGTGGGCCCGCGCCTCTGGCAAGAGGCCCATTCGAGAGGCCCTCACCGCCCGTCGCCCCCGGCACAGGAGTGAGTCCCGGCGGGCACCCATGTCGTCACGTGTTCCGCCCTGACCCGCAGAACAGGCAACGGGCCGCCTGTGGATGCCTCCCGCGCGGGATCCCAGAGCCAGAGATCGTCGCCCGACCGTTCGAAGGTGAGCACTGGATGCCCCACCGGCAGGGGGCCGTTCTCCACCGCAGGCTGGTCGACGACCGGCCTGACGCAGATGAGCATGCCGTCCAGCCCGAAGTACGGGGCAGGGTCCTTGCCCTCGATAGCCGCATGGGCCGCGCGTGTCGCCACCGACGACACCTGGCCGAGGCTGGTGGACACAATCGTGAGCAGGTACACAGCGGCGATGGCAATCGCCATCACCATGGTCAGGACCTTCCCGCCGCCGTTCCAGTAGAAGTGCCGGGCCCAGCCCATCATGGCGAGGCAGATGAACAGGACACAGGAGGCGAAGAAGACGGGCTTCACCGCAATCCCGTAAGTCCAGACGGGATCGACGGAAACGGCGTCCACCGGGATGCCGAAGTCGTCGAGGTATCCGGCCTGCAGGAAGTGACCCGCGAACGGCAGCACCCAGGGCAGTGGTACCACCATAACGGGCGCCAGAGCCACAGCGTGCCTCGTCAGTCGGCTCAACCGCCAGGCATGCCAGGCGCCGCAAGCCACAAGCCAGATGAGCGGCACCAGGACGATGGTCCCCAGAATGCCGACAGGGCCGCGGGAGCCGACGCCCGCCTCCAGGTATCCCGCGGCCGCCAGGGCCGTCACCACTAGAGCCCCTGCGCCGAACTGCACCAGCCGGGGCGGCTGCGCACCTCCTGTTACCCATCGGCCCAGCGCCCAGGCAACCACCACCAGGGGCAGCACGAGTAGGCCGCGCCAAGGCCATGGAACCCCGTGCGACGACCATCCGTACACGACAAGGGCCAGGCACAACGCTCCACGAACAATTAGTCCCGCCCGGCCACGCCACCGCTGGTCCCGGTCCGTGTCTGACACGTCCACAGCCGGCCCGACACTCGGCCGTGCTCCATGCTTTTCCTCGACGAACGGAACACCGCACACAGCACTGCTCTGCAACGCCGCCTCGGCTTCCCTCCTGTTGCCCCGGCCGACTAGCCTCACCGTGCGATGCACGTCCGCGCAGCCGACCGCGACCCACAGCTTTGCGAAGCCCCGCAAAGCACCTCTACCCCAGTCGGGTTGTCGGTACATGTGCCAGAGGCTGGTGGGCCTGTTCCCTCGGTCCCGGGGGGCGAGACCAGCCTGCTCGACCTCTACGTCGGGCCGGTCCGCGGTCAGCGCCTGCACTTGCCGCTCGGCCTCCGCACGCGCTCCCCGGTTCGCGCCGGTGAGCCATACGTCCAACCGATAGCGCACCTCGTCGCGGCAGCCGGCCTCATTGCCGCCGTGGTCGTCGAGCAGCCTCACCACCCATTGCGCCTCCTCGAACCGGGCGCGGACCAGCGCTTCCTCGACCAAGTCCCTGCGCATTCGGACGATCACAGTGACCCGACGACCACCCCCATACCGGGCGGTGACGGTTCCGGATGGCAGGGCAGGGGACGAATCCGGCCCTGCGCCGTCCACTCCCCGTGAGCGCGAACGCCGGGGCCTGACAATGCTGTTCAACAAGCTCACCACGGTCCTCCGATGCGGCCTGACGGGCGTGAGGAGCTTGTCCAGCCATGGACGTTGCATGCGTCGTGTGCGATGTATCCACCCGGTCTGATGGGGCCACTTGTTCCACAGACGCAAAGGTTCCGCCTGAGATAGATCAAGCCAACATCGGCCAGCTCTGATCCCGACGCCGCCAGCCCGACTGTGCACGTCAGTCAGCGGATCTCCTCTCCGTCCTCTGAACGCATCCGGCCAGAACATGACCCGCGCTGTTTCCCGCGATCCGCGCGTCCCGGATACCCCTGTCCTGTGCGGGCAGGATGTGCCCGCAC
>NZ_JBHYTK010000045.1:0-2250 GCF_042749255.1 Streptomyces sp. NPDC059524
CTCCACGACCGGGCCCGAGGGGCTCTTCGGGTGGTGGGGCGTCACCCTCGCCACCGAGTCAGGGCCGCGTCCATCGCGTGCACGACCGGCCGGGCACGCACACCTCTCGTACGCGCGAGACGCGCCACGCCTCGCCGAGGATTCCGCCGCGGGCGGCGAGGAGGGCCGCCGAGCGCGCGCGGATCGCGGTGGTCAGGGCCGGGCCCGACAGGGCCGTCTCCAAGGCCTGGGCCAGGGCCGTCGCCGCGGTCCAGGCACGGCGCGGCGCACAGGTGTGCGGGTGGACGGCCCACACGTCCTGATCCGCCGCCGCGTCACGGAGAGCGGAGAAGGAGGCGAGGCCACACTCGGCCAGGGCGAGCACAGGCCCGGCCGTGGGCGGCCTCAGTGCCGAGAAGCGCTCCTGCGGCGCGAGGACCGCGGGCACGCCGTCCGGCCCCAGGCCCGTGGCGCGGGCCTCCGCGGTGACCCGGTCGGCGAGCGCGGCCCAGTAGGGCCCGTCGTCGCGGACGACCGTGAGGCCGGTACCGAGCGCGGCCGCGGCCAGGACGATCGTGGAGGCGAGCGCCACGTCGTCAGGGGCCCAGCTCAGGGCGGGCGGTCCGGCGTGGACGAAGGGGAGCAGGCTCGGCAGCCCTGCCGCCTGGTAGGTCTTCCGGGCCCGCACCGTGATCGCGGGGTCGCTGTGGCCGAGGACCGCGGTGTAGCCGAGGCCGACGACCGTGGCGGCCACGTCCGGAGTCTCGTCGTGCACGTGCCAGTCGGCGGCGCCCGGCCGGGCGGCCCGCACCCGGGCCAGTTCGCGGAGGAGAACCGCACCCCAGGCCGCCCGCGGCCCGGTGAGCGGGGCGATGACGGCGACGCGAGGTGCCGGCACCGAGGTCAGCCCCAGATGAGCGAGTCACCGGATGCGGCCGTGACCACCGCACCCCGCTGACCGGCGTCGGCTCCGGCGCCGGCCGCCACCGCACCGCCGAGGACGAGGGCGGCGGCGAGTGCGGTGAGCAGCCCCCGGAAGGCGTACAGGCGGCGCGTGCGGACGGCGGTCTGGGCAGCGGACACAGGAATCCTCCTGGAACGGGGCTCGGTGGGTGTGCGCCCAGCATGTTCCGGTGGGGTGATCCGTGGCTACGCCTGACAGGGTTCCGGGTCCGGCCATGGCCTGGAGCGGACCCACGCCGACATCGCCTCGCAACTGCCCGTAAGGCTCGACGCGCGCCCGTAGATTCAGCCCCCGTCCGTATGGCGAACCAAGCCTGGCAGGGGGCGACCCGGCTCCTTAGGATCTTGGCAGGCATTGGGGCCGCGTCACGCAACGGGACCCCTGGGCTCCCGGCCGTGCGCGCAAGGGGGGGTTCAGGTGGAGGACGTCGTACGCGCGCGGGCGCGGGAGATCTACCGGGCGGCGCTGGACGCGGCCGACTGGCATCCCGAGACGCTCGTCGCGTCGCGGGGCTGGAACGGCACCGAGTTCGCGGAGGCACTCCAGCTGCTCGGCGAACTGGGCCTGTTCACACCGTCGTCCGACACCAGGAGCGGGTGGACCGCGCTCTCGCCCGACACCGCGCTGCGCAACCTCCTGCTCGAGGAGGATCGCAGCACCGGCGCCTACCTCGACGCCATGCGGCAGACCCGGGCGGCCCTCGACCGGCTCGTCGTGGACTTCCACCCGCTGCGCGTCCGTGGCCTGCTCGACGCCCAGTTGGAGGTGGTGACGGGGGCGGCGAACGTGTCGGCGGCGCTGGAGGACGCCTCGCAGCGGGTCGAGGACGAGGTGCTCTCGCTGCACCCCGGCCGCGCGCTGCCGGCCGAGATGATCGAGGCGGGCCTGGAACGCGACCGGCTCGCCCTCGGCCGCGGCGTGCGCATCCGCACGATCCATCTGGGGGCCGTGGCCGCGGTACCGCACATGGCCTCGTACCTGCGGCGACTGAACGCCGAGGGCGCGCAGGTGCGCACCGCGCACACCCTTCCCCTGCGGCTGATCGTGCTGGACCGCTCGTCGGCCATCGTGCCCGCGCCGCCCAGGCCCGCGGACGGGAACGACGAGGAGATCGCGGCCGTCGTCCTGCGCGGCGAGACCCTCGTCGGGGTGTTCCGGGAGATCTTCGAGCACTGCTGGGGGGCGGCGGGCGGGGGGGGAGCCCCGCCCGCAAACCCCCCCCCCCCCCCCCCATCCGGCGCTCGCGGGCGAGCTCACCCCGCCCCCGCCCCCCACCAGCAGCCCGGGCGCGGCGCCCGAGACCCGAC
>NZ_JBHYTK010000045.1:2260-50470 GCF_042749255.1 Streptomyces sp. NPDC059524
TCGCGGGCCCGCGCTCGCGGGGCGCGCCCCCGCGGGGGGGTGGTCCGGTTTATATTAGTCCCCCGGGGGGGGCGGGGGGGGGGGGCCCCCCCACGCCCATGACGAGCCGGACCGGCCGGACGACGGGAGCGGCTGGCTGCCGTCGGGCCGCCACCGCGAACTGCTGCGGATGCTGGCGGGCGGCCTCACGGACGAGGCGATGGCCCGCAAGCTGGGCCTGTCCGAACGCACGGTCCGCCGCCTCGTCGCCGAGCTGTCCGAACGGCTAGGAGCGGCGAGCCGGTTCCAGGCCGGGGTGTGTGCCGTCCGCTCCGGCTGGCTCGACGACTGATCCGAGGGCGCTCTCGGGCAGCGGTGCGGTCCCGGCGGTGGTCTGCGCAGCGGCCGCCGTTGCCGCCGCAGCAGGCTCTTCGGGCTCCTCCTTCGGTGCGGGCTCGGCCGCCGTGCGGCCCCACGTCGTACCGACGAGGACGAGGACGGCGCCCGCGAGTCCGAGCCACCCCGGCCGGTCGCCGGCGAGCGTGATGCCGACGACCGCGGCCCACACCGGCTCGGTGCCGAGCAGCAGGCTGACCCGGGACGGGGAGGTGCGCCGCACGGCCCACATCTGCACGAAGAAGGCGAACAGGGTGCAGAAGGCGGACAGGTAGAGCAACCCCAGCCAGCCCGCCGCGCTGAGGTCCGCGGCGGCCGTCCAGGGCGCGGTGCCGGTGCCGGGCACCGCGCTGAGCAGGGCGAACACCAGGACCGCGGAGGAGAGCTGGACCGTGGTCATGGACAGGGAGTCAGCACCCTGCGCGGACTTCATCCGGGACATCGCGAGGACGTGCACGGTCCTGGCGACCGCGGCGCCCAGCATCAGCAGGTCGCCGAGGGACGGCTCGGTGAAGCCGGCGCCCTGGGTGAGGAGCACCACGCCGAGCACCGAGAGCGCGGCCGCCGCGACGAACGATCGGGGCAGCGGGGTGCCCCGCAGCCTGCTCTCCGCGATCGGTGTGAGGATCATGGTGAGGCTGATGATGAGCCCGGCGTTGGTCGCCGAGGTCTGCACGACGCCGTACGTCTCCAGGAGGAAGATCCCGGCGAGGATGAGGCCGAGGGTCCCGGCTCCGCGTATCTGTGTGCGGTCCATGGCGCGCAACTTGCGCCGGCCGACGACGACGAGCGCGGGCAGGACGACCGCGAAGCGCAGGACCAGAACGGCGAGCACGGTCTGGGCGGTGGTGACCTCCTTCGCGGCCAGATAGCTGGAACCCCAGACCACCGCGACCAGCAGGACGGGCAGGTCGGTCAGCCAGGCACGGCGGGGCGCGGTGGCGGGCATGGGGCTCCTCGGGTGGCTCGGGAAGGCGGGCGTAGGGGGAGGGAGTACGCGTCAGCGCGCGGTGTAGGCGATCACCAGGACGTCGCGGTGCGCGGCGAGGCCGGGGTTGCGCGGCTGTACCGGGGTCACCGAGTGCAGCGTGCGGCGGTCGTCGCCGAGCAGGATGTCGCCGGGCCGGGACAGCGTAGTGGTCATGAGGTGTTCGCCCTCGTCGGTGTACACACCGCTCTCCCCTCCGGTCACGTTGGTTCGGCCGATCATCAGCGAGGTGATGAAGGTGACGCCGTCGCGGTGCCGCCCCTCGGGCGCGGGCTGACCGGTCTGGTCGGCGGACGCGGCGATGCGGTACGGGTGGAGCTTCACGTTCCACGCGGTGGTGCCGTCGACCGCGCTGAAGATCCGGCCGAGTTCGACCAGGACCGAGCGCAGCAGCGGGTCAGTGGCGAAGGACTCGGTCAGCGGGTCGAAGACGCGCTCGACGCCCCCGTTGAGCGGGTTGACGTCGGTCTCCTGGCGGTACGGCGCGTGCGGCAGGAGCGTGATTTCCGCGGCGGCCGGGTCGAGGTCGAACTGTCCGTAGCGGCGGTGGCGGTAGGTGCCGCCGTCGGCCATGTGGGTGTCGAGGGTCAGCTCGTCCCAGTGCCGGGCGAAGCGGTTCCACTCGGCCGGGTCCGCGCCGACGAGCGCGGAGAAGTCGGCGGCGGGGATCAGGTGCCCACCGGGGCCGGCCAGGGCCTCGACGGCCTCGCCGGTGACGGGGTGGGTGGCGACGGGGTGGGCGATGGCGGTGGCCATGAGGTGCTCCAGAGGAAGTGCGGGGTGGCGTCGGTCCGGTCTGCCGGGTCAGACGGTGGCGAGCAGCGTCGGCTGTGGGGCGAACGGCGCGGACTCGGCGGCGATCGTGTGCTCCTCCCACAGCTCGCGGTCGCGCAGGTAGAGCGGTCTGCGGGCGCTGATGGACCGGGTGTCGGCTCCCCCGGTGCGCAGCTGCCAGGTCACGGACCCCGTGGTGCGGGCGGCGCAGCTGTCGATGAACGCCTGGACGGACAGCCGCAGTTCGCCGAACCAGCGGCCCTCCAGGACCTCCCGGGTCCACACCTGCTCCAAGTGCCGCTTCTCCCGGATGAGTTCGGCATCCAGGCAGGCGCTCTCGACGTGCCGGTAGGTGTTCAGGAGCAGCCAGGCGGCCGGCATCTCCCGGATCTCCAGAACCTTCTCGCCGTGGTCGAGGTGCTCGAGGCCCGAGTAGCGGCCGAGGCCGTACGCACCGACGCGCCGGTTGAGCTGGTCGATCATCTCGGTCAGCCCGAGGGGAACGCCGTCGACGGCGACCGGCAGGCCGTGCTCGAACGCCACGGTCAGGCGCTCGGTCTCACCAGGAGCGGCGGTGGGCCTGCTCCACGTGTACATCTCCTCCGGCACCTCGTGCAGCTCGGGATCGTCGAGGATGCCCGACTCGAACTCCCGGCACCACAGATTGGAGTCGCCGCTGACGATGCGCCCGGCCAGCAGCCCGACACCCGCTTCGCCCAGCTCGGCCAGCTTCTGCTCCCGGGTGACCGGGTCCAGGTCGTACGGGCTGCCGAAGGCACCCTCATAGCCGAGCAACCCCAGCGCCCCGTTGAGACGGCGCAGCGTGTTCTGCGAGCGGTTGGCGGTGTGCAGTACGGCCTGCGCGCCGATGGCACGGGCGAGGTCGACCGCGGCCTGGGCGATGAGCGGGCGGCTGAGGCTGGAGCTCACCGGATGGATGCCCAGGTAGACGGCCTGTGCGGCGATGGCGGGTGCCACGTGCCGGGCGGCGAACTCCTCCCGCCGGTCGAGGATGTGGATCCGGGCGCCGAGCGCCTCGGCCACCTGGCGCTTGTAGGTGCAGGACTCGTCCTCGCCGATGTCGATGCTCACCGCGTGGATCTCACGGACGCCCATCCGCCGCAGCCGCAGCAGCAGGTACGAGCTGTCCAGGCCACCGCTGAACAGGGTGACGACGGGCCGGTCCGGATCCAGCGACGCGAGCTGCGCGAAGGACCGGACGAGCGGGGGACGGAGGTCTTCTCCAACCAGATTGCTGATCACGTGATCGAGCCTCGCGGCTGCGCCGGGTCACGGACAACGGATTCCGCCGACCGCCACCGGCCATGACCGCACCTGGAACGGGAGGACCGCCCCCTCGGCACGGGTACGGGGGGCACCACGGAATCAGCAGGGGCAGCAAACACCGCCGGCCCCGAGCCCGCGGGCTCACGAAGCCGCCTGTCCGTACGACCGCGACCGCACGCCGGCACGGGGGATCGGGACGCAAAAAGACCCCCCTGATCGCGTTTCCGCAGATCAGAGGGGTATATGCGAGTGGAGCCTAGGGGAGTCGAACCCCTGACATCTGCCATGCAAAGACAGCGCTCTACCAACTGAGCTAAGGCCCCGAAAACAACGCACCGCACCGGAAGATTCGCGCTCCGGGCGGGCATCGCAGACCAGAGTACCGGGTCACCCCCCGGATACCGCAAAAGGATTGGGGGTCCCGGCGGGCGACCACTCTCCGTAAGATGCCCCACGTGCTTCGCGGCAGCGAAGCGCCGTACTTGGGGAAGCGATGGGGAGACGCAATGGACGCCGCACAGCAGGAAGCTACCGCGAGAGCACGGGAGCTCCAGCGCAACTGGTACGGGGAGCCGCTGGGGGCGCTCTTCCGTCGGCTGATAGAGGACCTCGGCCTGAACCAGGCCCGTCTCGCGGGCGTGCTCGGACTGTCCGCACCCATGCTCTCCCAGCTGATGAGCGGCCAGCGCGCCAAGATCGGCAACCCCGCTGTGGTCCAGCGGGTGCAGCTGCTGCAGGACCTGGCGGGGCAGGTCGCGGACGGCAGCGTGAGCGCGGTCGAGGCCACCGAGCGCATGGAAGAGATCAAGAAGTCCCAGGGGGGTTCGGTGCTCAGCAACGCCGGTCAGGCCACGTCCAGTTCGGGTGCCCCGACGGTCAAGCGCGTGGTGCGTGAGATCCAGTCGCTGCTGCGCTCCGTGTCCGCCGCCGGCGACATCATCGAGGCCGCCGACTCCCTCGCCCCGACCCACCCGGAACTGGCAGAGTTCCTCCGGGTCTACGGCGCCGGACGCACCGCCGACGCGGTCGCCCACTACCAGTCGCACCAGAGCTGACCCCGGGCGAGCCCGACGCCGGCCGCCGCCCCGTGACCGCCCGCCCCGGCGGCGGTCGCGCGGCGGACCGGAGGACCGTACGTGACGTCCGAAGGGCCCGTGCCCCGCACGGCCCCGGGAGGGGAGCGACGCACGACCATGGGTGAGGTCTTCGCCGGCCGGTACGAACTGGCCGACCCGATCGGCCGCGGGGGAGTGGGCGCGGTCTGGCGCGCCTGGGACCACCGGCGCCGGCGCTACGTCGCGGCCAAGGTCCTGCAGCAGAGCGACGCCCACACGCTGCTCCGCTTCGTGCGCGAGCAGGCCCTGCGCATCGACCATCCGAACGTCCTGGCCCCGGCGAGCTGGGCCGCGGACGACGACAAGGTCCTGTTCACCATGGATCTGGTCGCGGGCGGCTCGCTCGCCCATCTGGTCGCCGACTACGGCCCCCTGCCGCCCGAGTTCGTCTGCGTGCTCCTCGACCAGCTCCTGGCCGGCGTCACCGCCGTGCACGCGGAGGGCGTGGTCCACCGTGACATCAAACCCGCCAACATCCTGCTCGAGGCGACCGGCACCGGCCTGCCCCATCTGCGCCTGTCGGACTTCGGCATCGCCATGCGCAAGGGCGAGCCACGGCTGACCGAGGCCGACTACGTGGTCGGAACGCCCGGCTGGTTCGCCCCCGAGCAGGCACTCGGCGCCGAACCGGACTTCCCCGCGGACCTCTTCGCTGTGGGGCTCGTCGCCCTCTACCTCCTCGAAGGAGCCAAGCCCGACGCTCAGGCCCTGATCGAGCACTTCGCCGAGCGTGGCACGCCCAGCGCTCCGCGTGGAGTGCCGGGCCCTCTGTGGGGCGTCCTGGCCGGGCTGCTCCAGCCCGATCCCGAGGCCCGCTTCCGCACGGCCACCGGGGCGCGCAAGGCGCTGCTCGCGGCCGCCGAGCTCCTGCCCGAGCCCGGCCCCGACGACGAGCTCATCGAGGTCTTCGACCAACTCGGCCCGCTCCCCCCGGGGTTCAGCCCCGACGGGCCGGCCGTCCGCGGGCGCAGAGCCCGCCCCCTGAACGCCGCGGGAGGCCCCGTACGGCCTCAGGCGAGCGACGACCTGCGCGAGGCCTCCACCTCCGCGCCGACCACTCCGGCCGCCCCCACGGCCCCCGTCATGCCCGCCGCTCCTCTCGTACCTCCCGCTCTCGTCGTACCCCCACCCCCAGTACCGCCGCCGCTCCCGCACCAGCCCGCGCCCCTGCACTCCGTACCGAAGCCGAACCCGAGCCCGGAACCCGAGCCAGAACCGGAACCGGAACCGGATTCCGCGCCCGCTCTCAGGTCCAGTTCCGGGTCCGGGTCCGGGTCCGACTCCAGGTTCGGGTCCGACTCCACATCGGGTCAGCCCCTGATGTCGGAGACGGGCAGCTTCCATCTCCCGCCCCCGTCGCCCCGCGACGAGCCGCTCCCACCACCTCCACCACCGGTGCCGCCGATGCCGGTGCTCTCCCCCTCCGTCGGCGCGCCTCTCAGCGCCGCCGAGCCGGCGCCCGAGCTGAAACCCGAGCCCGCCGGCACGGGATTCCGTCCACTGGATCCGACGACGCCCCCACCGCACACCGAGACCTTCCACGACCGCTCCCCTCAGCCGGCCCCTGCGGTGACCACCGTGGTCCCGGACGAAGAAGGCCGTCACTCTCTGTACACCGCTCGCGCCCAAGAGGTTCCACAGCTCCAGCCCGAACCTCTTCAGCCCCGACCTCGCCCCCCGCACCAACCTCGGCCTCGGCCCCACCCACAGCCCCAGGAACATCAGGACGCCCCGCAGCGCAGGCCGGGGCCGCCGCCCGCCGTGGCGATCCCCGTCCTTCTCGTCGCCGCGCTCTGCTTCGCCGTAGGGATCTGGGCCCTCACCCAGGCATGAGCGAGGGGCTCAGCCTCGTGCTCGTACGCTCCGCACCGCGACCACCCGCCAGATCCCCAGCCACAGCACCAGCGCAGCCCCGGTCCCCACGCCCGCGAAGCCCAACACCCGCATCATCGGCCGCTCCTCCGCCGAAGCGGCCGCCGCGCCGGCCCCGGCCTTCCCGGCACCGTCACCACGCCCCGATCCGGCCGCGGCCGTAGGCACGGCAGACCCGCCCCCGGACCGCTCCCCTCCTGTATCGGCACCGGCATCAGCCCCGCCGCCGTCCACACCGACGTCCGCCCACTCCGCGCCGCCGTCGCCCCGCTGTGCCGCCGCCCGGTCCTCCGCCGTCACCTGGAACTCCCCCGGGTCCCGCACATAGTCCGGGGCCCGCCCCGGCTCCCCCTCCACCCCCACCTTCAGCGTCACGTCGGACGCCTTGTCACCGAACTTCCGCGCCATCGCCGGGTTGAGCGTGACCTCGACGTAGTACCAGCCGGCCAGCCGCATCGCCGCCTGGTCGTCGGGCACGAGCCGCCGGTTCTCGTAGGCGACGGGAGGCAGCGGATCGAACCCGGCCGAGGTCGGATCGCCCGCGTACACGGCCTGTTCCGCCGCGACCTGCGCCCGGGCCGGATTGAACAGCTCCACCTCCAGCGCGCCCGTCACGGTCCCTCTGCGCCCCGCATCCCCCGCCGAACTGCCCAGCTCGGCATCGACGGAGAGCTGCTGCCCCCAGTCCACGGGCACGCGGTAGAAGTGGCTCTGTCCCGGCCCGATCCGGTCCGTCCACACGCCGTCGTCCAGCGCCTTCGCGTCGTTGAACCCGGTCCCGCCCACGCGCCGCCGGCCAGGCCCCGACCCCGCGCCCGCGGACGAGGTCCCGGACGGCCAGGCCGTCGGACCCGTGCTCGGGCCCGGTGTGACCAGGCCCGGCTCGGTGGCGACGCGCAGCTCCAGTCCCCACTTCTCCCGCGTCGAAGCGGCCGCGGAGGCCCGCTCCACCACCACGTAGTACGTCCCCGCCGACTGGCAGCGCAGTCCACCCGGCCGCACGAGACGCCCGGCTGCCGCGGCGATCGGCCGCGGATAGGCCCCGGACCGGAACCCGGCACGTGCGGAGTCGCAGCGATTCCCCTTGCTGTCCTGCAGCGAGACGGTGATCCCGTCGGCGTAGGCCACCTTCACCGACGAGCCGAGCGGCGGTACCGCGACGACGGAGGCGTACGCGTCGGCGGCACCGTCCAGCTCGACGCGGTAGTAGGAGACGCCGCTCGCGCCCGTACCGAGCGTGCTCCGGTACGTCTCACCTGCCGTGAGCCGCTGCGCATCCGCACTGTTCGCAGCCGCGCCGATCTTCCGGGCGCCCTGGGCGTACACATACGGGGCCTCGGCCCCCGCAGCGGCCACTGCGACGCCTGGCAGCGCCGGCACCACGCAGACACCGAGTACGGCGGCCAACGCGACAGCCCGCCTGTGCAGCGCCAGGCCACCCAGCCCGTACGGCCTCGACGGCCTCTTCAGCCCCGGCCGCCTCACGAGTCCCCTCATGGACGGCCATCCTGCCGTTCCCGGCCGCGCACTGTCCGCCCAGCGGAGCAATCCCGCCACAGCAACACCACTTTGCTCGCGCAAGCGGAGGCGTCACACCCGTGAATACCGCCGTCGCGCGCCGCCCGCAACACGAGACGAACCGCCTCCGGGCAACACAAAGCCCCGGCCGCTGCTGCGACCGGGGCCTGTGAAGAGTCTGTTGTCGAAGACTCACGAACCTGCGGGCACGGAGTCAGTCGCCTCCGTCCACAGATCCTGCTCGGCGCGATCCGCCTGGATCTGGCGGTACACGAGGAGCCCGCCGATGGCGGCCAGTGCGACCAGGAGAAGCTTCTTCACCGCGCGACCTCGTCTTTCCTTGACGTAGGGGACCTCTGGCGCCCGACTATACACACCGACCGATACCGATCGGTGACCTGGATGAGCATCAACTCCCGCCCTGATCACAGCAGTAGATCCGGAGTCCACAGCTCCGCGAATCGCCCGTCGATCACCCCCAGGCCGGGAAATCCGCCTCAAATGCGGCCAGATCAGGTCACTTGCACCCATCCGAGTGGTGTTCATCTGAAGATCGACGCGCCACGGGCGTCGCTCCCTCACTTCAGACCCCGCGTACACATCATTGGGAAAGTACGCAAATCGCCCAACCTGAAAGTGAGGGGCCATGACCAAGAACAAGGTCATGACGCTGTGGACCATCGTCATCTCTGCCTTCATCGCGCTCTTCTCGGCGCTCGGTCTCGTCTCCCCGGCCGCCGCGGCCGCTCCCGTCCAGCAGTCGGAGGAGGTGCAGGCTCCGGCGTCGCAGGCCGACCCCGCTCCCGCGGCCGCATCGGCTCCCTACTGGGCCTTCAAGAGGTCCCTGCCACCGACGATGAAGCAGCGCATCCGCGCCGAGGCCCACGGTTCCTCCCCCAGCTGCCGCCACCGCCCGCCGGCCGACATCGACCAGCGCGACGCGGAAGCCGAACTGGCCACGCCGGACCTGCCGCCGGCGCCGTAGCCCATAAGACACAGGGCCCACAGGCCCCACCGCAGAACCAGAACAAACAGCAACACCAGCACAGACAGCAAGACCCGCAGCAACAGCAGGAACGGCAGTCCATGCACGACCAGCACCACCAGCAGTACGGGCACGACCAGCAAGGCCAGCAGTAACGAACGACGTAGCGAACTACACGCAGCACTCCCAGCAGCCACAGCGCTCGCAGTACCGCAGCACCAATGCGCCACTGCACCCGCAGCACTGCTGTACGCGCAGGACCGCAGCATCGCTGCACTCAGACTCAGAAGAAGACGCACAACCCCGCTGGCACACCCAGCGGCGAAGAGCAGCACAGGGCCGCACAAGGCCGCACAGGCTCACGCCCACGCCCCACACCGGGACTCCGCCCAGGACTCCACGGGAACGGGCCGGCAAGGCCGTGCACAGAGCAGCCAGAGCGCTCGTACGCGCGCGCCCGGCACAGCCCTGCCCTTGTACGCACACAAGCCGGACAACGGTGCCGCACCCAGGCATCCACATCCAGACCCGGCCCCCCGGACCCAGGCCCCCAAGGCCCCCAGGCCCGGACTGGACAGCCAGGCCCCCGATGGCCAGGCCCCACAACCGAAGAGCAGCAGCGCAGCCCAGCCCAGTTCAGTCCAGGACAGGACAGGACAGGACAGGACAGGACAACGCAGCACAGCGCACAGACGAGGCCCCAGCCATCACTCCCGGCTGAGAGGGCCCATTACGCATGCTCGGGCCGAGCGCCGGCAACGCCCGTACGGAAAAGCAAAAGACCCCCAAGCGTTTCCGCTTGAGGGTCCTCGTGCTGTGGGGCTAACAGGATTTGAACCTGTGGCCTCATCCTTATCAGGGATGCGCTCTAACCAACTGAGCTATAGCCCCGCCGCGCTCTGCGGTGTGTGTCCCGCGCGCTGACTCCTGAAGATTAGCGCACAGGGGGGCCAGTCCCAAAATCGATAGTCCCGGCCCGCCCACCAGCGGCTACGCGAAGGCGTGAACCGTGCTCACTCGTCCTCGGCGAGTGTGAGCTCGATGCCGCCGACGAAGCCGGCGGAGAGGTTGTAGATGAACGCGCCGAGCGTCGCGAGCGCCGTCGCCAGGACGACGTCGATGACCGCGATGACCGTCGTGAACATCAGCACGCGCGGCAGCGACAGGAACGACTGCAGGTCGAAGCCGTTGGACTCGTTTGAGCCCGTGGCCTCGGAGATCGTGCCGCCGACCGTCGAGAAGACGCCCATGGCGTCCATGACCATCCACAGCACCGCGGCCGCGATGATCGTGCAGATGCCGAGGGCGATGGACAGCAGGAAGCTGACCTTCATCACCGACCACGGGTCGGCCTTGGCGACGCGCAGCCGCGCCTTGCGCGTGCGCGGCGTCGTACGGGCGCCGGTGCGCGGGCGCCGCACGCCCCCGGCAGGCGCGTTCTGGTACGCCTGCGGCGGGTGGTACGGCTGGCCGGCCTGCTGGGGCTGCTGACGCTCCCCGGGCAGGGCGCTGCCGCCGTCCGCGTAACTCTGGGTCTGCGGACCTCGGGTGTCCGTCACAGTTCCCCCCTGGGATCCATGAGACTCGGGCGAGTCTTTCGCATCATGAGCGGAGCCACGGCCGCCCTCGGTTTCCGTACCGGTGGATGTCCCGGTAGAGCCCGCGCCCGTGGCTCCGCTCACGATGACTCACTCCTCGCGCTACTCGGCCGAGGACTGCCCGCCCTCGTCCGTCGTTCCGGAGGCCGTCTCGTCCGAGGTCGATTCGTCGGTCACGACGTCGTCCCCGTCCTGCGGGACGTCGCCGTCGACTTCCTCGGCCTCGCGACCGGCCTCGGCATTACGTGCGATGCCGACGACGGCATCGCGCTTGCCCAGGTTGATCAGCTGGACGCCCATGGTGTCACGGCCCGTCTCCCTGACCTCGTTGACTCGCGTACGAATCACACCGCCGGACAGGGTGATGGCGAGGATCTCGTCGGTCTCCTCGACCACCAGGGCGCCGACGAGAGAACCACGGTCCTCCACGATCTTGGCGGCCTTGATTCCGAGGCCACCGCGACCCTGGACACGGTATTCGTCGACGTTGGTGCGCTTCGCGTACCCACCGTCGGTGGCGGTGAAGACGAACGTACCCGGCCGGACGACATTCATCGAGAGCAGTTCGTCGCCCTCGCGGAAACTCATGCCCTTCACACCCGAGGTCGCACGGCCCATCGGGCGCAGTGCGTCGTCCGTCGCGGTGAACCGGATGGACTGCGCCTTCTTGCTGATGAGCAGCAGGTCGTCCTCGGACGAGACCAGCTCGGCGCCGATCAGCTCGTCGTCCGAACCGTCCGCCGCCTCACGCAGGTTGATCGCGATGACGCCGCCGGAGCGGGGCGAGTCGTAGTCCTTCAGAGGCGTCTTCTTGACGAGGCCGGCCTTGGTCGCGAGGACCAGGTACGGCGCCGCCTCGTAGTCGCGGATCGCGAGGATCTCGGCGATGGCCTCGTCCGGCTGGAAGGCCAGCAGGTTCGCCACGTGCTGACCGCGGGCGTCGCGGCCGGCGTCGGGCAGCTCGTAGGCCTTCGCGCGGTAGACGCGTCCCTTGTTGGTGAAGAAGAGCAGCCAGTGGTGCGTCGTGGACACGAAGAAGTGGTCGACGATGTCGTCTTCCTTGAGCTTCGTGCCGCGCACGCCCTTGCCGCCGCGCTTCTGGGAGCGGTAGTCGTCGGTCTTGGTGCGCTTGACGTAGCCGCCGCGCGTGATGGTGACGACGATGTCTTCCTCGGCGATGAGGTCCTCGATGGACATGTCGCCTTCGAAGGGCACCAGCTTGGTGCGGCGGTCGTCGCCGAACTTGTCGACGATCTGCTGCAGCTCTTCGCTGATGATCTGGCGCTGCCGCTCGGGCGAGGCCAGGATCGCGTTGTACTCGTTGATCTTCGCCTGGAGCTCGTCGTGCTCCTGGACGATCTTCTGGCGCTCCAGGGCGGCCAGACGGCGCAGCTGCATCTCGAGGATGGCGTTGGCCTGGATCTCGTCGATCTCCAGGAGGCCCATGAGGCCCTCTCGCGCCACTTCCACGGTGTCGCTGCGCCGGATGAGGGCGATGACCTCGTCGATGGCGTCCAGGGCCTTCAGGAGGCCGCGCAGGATGTGTGCGCGCTCCTCGGCCTTGCGCAGGCGGAACTTCGTCCGGCGGACGATGACCTCGATCTGGTGCGTCACCCAGTGGCGGATGAACGCGTCCAGGGAGAGGGTGCGCGGCACGCCGTCGACGAGCGCCAGCATGTTGGCGCCGAAGTTCGTCTGCAGGTCGGTGTGCTTGTACAGGTTGTTCAGGACGACCTTGGCGACCGCGTCCCGCTTGAGGACGATGACCAGGCGCTGGCCCGTACGGGACGACGTCTCGTCGCGGACGTCGGCGATGCCGCCGATCTTGCCGTCCTTGACGAGGTCGGCGATCTTCTGGGCGAGGTTGTCCGGGTTGACCTGGTAGGGAAGCTCGGTGACCACCAGGCACTGGCGGTTCTGGATCTCCTCGACCTCGACGACCGCGCGCATCGTGATGGAGCCGCGGCCGGTGCGGTACGCCTCCTCGATGCCCTTGCGGCCCACCACGAGGGCGCCGGTCGGGAAGTCGGGGCCCTTGATGCGCTCGATGAGGGCGTCCAGGAGCTCCTCGTGCGAGGCCTCCGGGTTCTCCAGGTACCACTGGGCGCCGGCGGCGACCTCGCGCAGGTTGTGCGGCGGGATGTTGGTGGCCATGCCGACCGCGATACCGGCGGAGCCGTTGATCAGCAGGTTCGGGAAGCGGGCCGGCAGGACGGTCGGCTCCTGGGAGCGGCCGTCGTAGTTGTCCGTGAAGTCGACGGTCTCCTCGTCGATGTCACGGACCATCTCCATGGACAGCGGCGCCATCTTGCACTCGGTGTAGCGCATGGCGGCCGCCGGGTCGTTGCCCGGAGAGCCGAAGTTTCCGTTGGAGTCGACCAGCGGCATGCGCATCGACCACGGCTGGGCGAGGCGCACCAGGGCGTCGTAGATCGAGGAGTCGCCGTGGGGGTGGTAGTTACCCATGACGTCACCGACGACGCGGGCGCACTTGTAGAAGCCCTTCTCGGGCCGGTAGCCGCCGTCGTACATGGCGTACAGGACGCGGCGGTGGACGGGCTTGAGGCCGTCACGTACGTCGGGCAGCGCGCGGGACACGATGACGGACATCGCGTAGTCGAGGTAGGAGCGCTGCATCTCCGTCTCGAGCCCGACGGGCTCGATGCGCATCGCGACCTCGCCCTGGCCCTCTTCGGGAGTGCTGGGAGTGTTCTCGTCGGCCATTGCTGGTGAAGATCCTTTCTGCGGCGGTCAGCTGAGACCGACTCAGATGTCGAGGAAGCGGACGTCCTTGGCATTGCGCTGGATGAACGAGCGGCGTGCCTCGACGTCCTCACCCATGAGGACCGAGAACAGGTCGTCGGCCTGGGCGGCGTCGTCGAGCGTGACCTGGCCGAGGACGCGGTGCTCCTGGTCCATGGTCGTGATGCGCAGCTCCTCGGCGTTCATCTCACCGAGACCCTTGAAGCGCTGGACCGAGTCGTCGCGGATGCGCTTGCCGGCCTGCTTGCCCAGCTCGATCAGCGCGTCACGCTCACGGTCCGAGTACGCGTACTCGAAGTCGTCCCGGCCCCACTTGATCTTGTAGAGCGGCGGGCGCGACAGGAAGACGTGACCGGCCTCGACGAGCGGGCGCATGAAGCGGAACAGGAACGTCAGCAGCAGCGTGTTGATGTGCTGGCCGTCGACGTCGGCGTCCGCCATCAGGATGATCTTGTGATAGCGCAGCTTCTCGATGTCGAAGTCCTCGTGGACTCCGGTGCCGAAGGCGGAGATCAGTGCCTGGATCTCCTGGTTCTGCAGGATCTTGTCGATCCGCGCCTTCTCGACGTTCAGGATCTTGCCTCGGATGGGCAGGATGGCCTGGTACTGCGGGTTGCGGCCGGACTTGGCCGAGCCACCGGCGGAGTCACCCTCGACGATGAAGATCTCGCACTTGGTGGGGTCGTTCGACTGGCAGTCGGAGAGCTTGCCCGGCAGCGAGGCGGACTCGAGCAGGCCCTTGCGGCGGGTCAGGTCGCGCGCCTTGCGGGCCGCCACGCGCGCGGTGGCCGCCTGGATCGACTTGCGGATGATGTCCGCGGCCTCGTTCGGGTTCCGGTCGAGCCAGTCGTTCAGGTGCTCGTGGACGACCTTCTGGACGAACGTCTTCGCCTCGGTGTTGCCCAGCTTGGTCTTCGTCTGGCCCTCGAACTGCGGCTCGCCGAGCTTGACCGAGATGATCGCCGTCAGACCCTCGCGGATGTCGTCACCCGTGAGGTTGTCGTCCTTCTCGCGGAGCAGCTTCTTCTCGCGCGCGTACTTGTTGATGAGCGCGGTCAGCGCGGAGCGGAAGCCCTCTTCGTGGGTGCCGCCCTCATGCGTGTGGATCGTGTTCGCGAAGGAGTAGACGCCCTCGCTGTAGCTGCTGTTCCACTGCATCGCGACCTCGACGGACAGGAGCTTTTCCTTGTCCTCGGCCTCGATGTCGATCACGGAGGGGTGTACCGGCTCGCCCTTGCGCGAGTTGAGGTACTTCACGAAGTCGACGATGCCGCCTTCGTAGTGGTACGTCACCGAGCGCGGCTCGAAGGCGGTGTCGTCCGTCGCCTCCTTGGCGTCCGCGCCGGCCGTGGCCTTGGCGGACTCGCGCTCGTCGGTGAGCTTGATCGTCAGGCCCTTGTTGAGGAAGGCCATCTCCTGGAAGCGCCGCGAGAGCGTCTCGAAGGAGTACTCGGTGGTCTCGAAGATGTCGCCGTCGGCCCAGAACGTGACCGAGGTGCCGGTCTCGTCGGTGGCCTCGTGCTGCGCGAGGGGCGCGGTCGGGACGCCCATCTTGTAGTCCTGGGTCCAGCGGTGGCCGTCGGTCTTGATCTCGACGGACACGCGCGTGGACAGCGCGTTGACGACGGAGACACCGACGCCGTGCAGACCACCGGAGACGGCGTAGCCGCCGCCGCCGAACTTGCCGCCCGCGTGCAGGACGGTCAGGACGACCTCGACGGCCGGCTTCCCCTCGGAGGGGATGATGCCGACGGGGATGCCGCGGCCGTTGTCGATGACGCGGACGCCGCCGTCAGGAAGGATCGTGACGTCGATCGTGTCCGCGTGACCGGCCAGCGCCTCGTCGACGGAGTTGTCCACGACCTCCTGCACCATGTGGTGCAGACCACGCTCACCGGTCGAGCCGATGTACATGCCAGGTCGCTTGCGGACCGCGTCCAGCCCTTCGAGGACGGTGATCGCGCTCGCGTCGTAGGAGGCGTCTGTCGCTCCTACGTTCGCGCGCGCGTCATCGTCGGTGGTCGGGATGTTCTCGTTGGGGTTGCCGGAATCGGCCACGAAGCGCCCTTTCTGGCACAGCACAAGCCAAGCTCCCGGTTGGTGGCCGGAGCGGCTGCGGCGTGTTTGTTCGGTAAGCCCTGTCAGCGTTGCTCGGTGCGTCCCACAAGTGGGGCGGGATTGCTCTCCAGTGTACCGGTAGCACTGACAGTGATGGGGGTTTGCCGGTACCTGAGTCCGCATGTGCCGCCCTCAACCGGTCTCGGCCGACTCCCCCTATGCGGAGCGGGGCTCCAAGAGGCTCACAGCGGCACTCAGCGCTTCGGGGTGTCAACCCCCAGCAACCGTGGCCGACCTGTCACCCGTAGGTGTCGTCGTGACCGGTGCTTCCAGGGGCGCGCAAAGGCCCGTAGCGACGGGGTCCCGAGCCGGGGTTCTTGATGTCGATACGGCGCACGGTGCCGTGGCCCAGATCCTCGTTCAGCCTTCTGACCAGCTGCGGAGCCAGCATGCGGACCTGCGTCGCCCAGGCCGTCGAATCGCACTGCACGACCAGGACGCACTCGTCCTCGTCGTACTTCTGCGGCACGCAGTGCTTGGCGAGGTCCTCGCCGACGATCTGCGGCCAGCGGCCCATGACGCCGCCCACCGCGGCCGGCGTCTCCCAGCCGCGCTCGGTGATCAGCCGGTTGATGGCCGCACCGAGGCCCATCGGGTCCCGACCGTCGGCGCGCGCACCGGAACGCAGGCCGCCACCGCGGCGGACCTGCTTCTTCTGCTGCGCGGAAGCTCCACGCGCGCGTGCGGCCTCTTTCGCCGCGCGCAGGGCCACGCGCGCGAGGTCGACACCGGACGGCTCAGGCGCCGGCTTCGACTCGGGGCCGGGCTTCTCCGAGCCGGACGTCTGGTCGCTCACAGCCGCTCCACGGTCCCCTCGGACACCGCGTACCGGGTGCCGGTCAGGACGTCCGGCACGTCGTCGTCGACGGCGGCCGTCACGAGGACCTGCTCGCCGGGCGCCACCAGCTCCGCGAGGCGCTCCCGGCGGCGCGCGTCGAGCTCGGCGAACACGTCGTCGAGGACGAGCACCGGCTCGTTCCCCTCCGCCCGCAGCAGGTCGTACGAGGCCAGGCGCAGCGCCAGCGCGTACGACCAGGACTCGCCGTGACTCGCGTAGCCCTTCGCGGGCAGCCGGCCGAGCTTGAGGAGCAGCTCGTCGCGGTGCGGGCCCACCAGGGTCACACCGCGCTCGATCTCCTGCTTGCGGGCGCCTTCCAGGGCGGTGAGCAGCTGCTCGTAGAGCTCCTCGCGCGCGTGGCCGACGAGCTCGGGCGAGGACGGCTTGTACTCCAGGGCGAGCGGGCCGCCGCCGGGCGCCAGCTGCTCGTAGGCCTTGTCGGCCAGCGGCTCCAGCGTCGCGATCAGGTCGAGGCGCTGGGCGAGCAGCTCCGCGCCCGCGCGCGCGAGGTGCTGGTCCCACACGTCGAGCGTGGACAGGTCCATGGTGCGGCCGCCGTGCCGGCGGGCCAGGGCGGCGGACTTCAGGAGCGTGTTGCGCTGCTTGAGGACGCGGTCGTAGTCGGAGCGCACGCCGGCCATGCGGGGCGAGCGGGCCGTGATCAGCTCGTCCAGGAAGCGGCGCCGCTCGCCGGGGTCGCCCTTGACGAGCGCGAGGTCCTCCGGCGCGAACAGGACGGTGCGCACGATGCCGAGCACATCCCGCGGCCTGACCTGCGAGGACCTGTTGATGCGGGCGCGATTGGCCTTGCCGGGGTTCAGCTCCAGCTCGACGAGCTGCTGGCGGTCGCCCTGGCGCACCTGGGCCCTGATGACAGCGCGCTCGGCGCCCATGCGGACGAGCGGCGCGTCGGAGGAAACTCGGTGACTGCCGAGGTTGGCGAGGTAGCCGACGGCCTCCACCAGGTTCGTCTTGCCCTGGCCGTTGGGCCCCACGAACGCGGTGACGCCCGGTTCGAGCGCCACCTCGGCCCGGGCGTACGAGCGGAAGTCGGCCAGCGACAGATGCGTGACGTGCATGGTCGTGGGCCGACCTCCCCCAACGTGCTCGGTACTGCGGTCACTGCAGGTGCTTCGGTCGCGGTGTCCACATCTGTGGATCACCGCCGCACCGGTCTACAGCTGTGGACTACGTTCTCGACTGCTTCTGTGGACTACTTCTTCTCGACGGCGTGGCCGCCGAACTGATTGCGCAGTGCCGCGATCATCTTCATCTGTGGCGAGTCCTCCTGACGCGAGGCGAAGCGCGCGAAGAGGGACGCGGTGATCGCGGGCAGCGGCACGGCGTTGTCGATGGCGGCCTCCACGGTCCAGCGGCCCTCGCCGGAGTCCTGTGCGTAACCACGCAGCTTGTCGAGGTGCTCGTCCTCGTCGAGGGCGTTGACCGCCAGGTCCAGCAGCCAGGAGCGGATGACCGTGCCCTCCTGCCAGGAGCGGAAGACCTCGCGGACGTCGGTCACCGAGTCCACGGCCTCCAGGAGCTCCCAGCCCTCGGCGTAGGCCTGCATCATGGCGTACTCGATGCCGTTGTGGACCATCTTGGCGAAGTGGCCGGCGCCGACCTTGCCCGCGTGCACCGAGCCGAACTCGCCCTCCGGCTTCAGGGCGTCGAAGACCGGCTGGACCTTCGCGACGTCCTCGGCGGAGCCGCCGTACATCAGCGCGTAGCCGTTCTCCAGGCCCCAGACGCCGCCGGAGACGCCGCAGTCGACGAAGCCGATGCCCTTGGCCGCCAGCTCCTCGGCGTGCTTCTCGTCGTCCGTCCAGCGGGAGTTGCCGCCGTCGACGACGACGTCGCCGGGCTGCAGGAGCTCACCGAGCTCGTCGATGGTCGACTGGGTCGCGGCACCGGCCGGGACCATCACCCACACCACGCGGGGCCCCTGGAGACGGCCCACGAGCTCTTCGAGGCTGTGGACGTCCGCGAGGTCCGGGTTGCGGTCGTAGCCGATGACGGTGTGGCCTGCGCGGCGGATGCGCTCGCGCATGTTGCCGCCCATCTTGCCGAGGCCGACGAGACCGAGCTCCATCAGTGGTGATCCTTACGTTGCGACGGGGCGAGAGGTGGTGCGCACGGTACGAGCACGCACGCGTGGCGCGGGGCTCGTACCGGGTCCGAGCCTAAACCCGGACCTCCGTGCACACCTGTGGACGGAGCCGCGCAGGCGAACCCGCGCGGCCGCCTCGCTCAGCCGTCTCAGCCCGACAGCCGCACCGGCATGATCAGGTACTTGTAGGCGTCGTCCGCCTCGGCGTCCACGGCCGGCTTGCCGCTGAGCAGCGCGGGCTTGGTGGACGTCGTGAAGGACAGCTGGGCGACCGGGGAGTTGATCTCCTTCAGGCCGTCCAGCAGGAACTGCGGGTTGAAGGCGATCGAGATGTCGTCGCCCTCCAGCTGCGCGTCGAGCCGCTCCACAGCCTGTGCGTCGTCGCTGGAGCCGGCCTCCAGGATGAGCACGCCCTGCTCGAAGCTGAGCCGCACCGGGGTGTTCCGCTCGGCGACGAGGGCCACACGCTTGACGGCCTCCTCGAAGGGGGCGGTCTCGATGACGGCCACGGAGTTGAACTCCGTCGGGAACAGCGTGCGGTACTTCGGCAGGTCGCCCTCGAGCAGGCGGGTCGTCGTGCGACGGCCGGCGCCCTCGAAGCCGATGAGGCCCTCACCGGCACCGGAGCCCGACAGCGCGAGCGTGACCGTGTCACCGCTGGTCAGCGCCTTGGCGGTGTCCAGGAGGGTCTTGGCGGGCACCAGGGCGACCGCGGACGCCTCCGGGTCCTCCGGCTTCCACAGGAACTCGCGCACCGCGAAGCGGTAGCGGTCGGTGGACGCCAGGGTCACCGTGTCGCCCTCGATCTCGATGCGCACACCGGTGAGGACGGGCAGCGTGTCGTCGCGGCCGGCGGCGATGGCCACCTGCTGGGCGGCGGCGGCGAAGATCTCGCCCGGGACGGTGCCCGTCGCGGTCGGCATCTGCGGCAGCGCCGGGTACTCCTCCACAGGGAGGGTGTGGAGTGTGAATCGCGAGGACCCACAGACCACGGTCGCTCGTACACCGTCTGTGGAGATCTCCACCGGACGGTTGGGGAGGGCGCGGCAGATGTCCGCGAGGAGGCGGCCGGAGACGAGCACCGTGCCTTCCTCGTCGACCTCCGCGTCCACAGAGACGCGTGCCGAGACCTCGTAGTCGAAGCTCGACAGGCTGAGTGCGCCCTCCTCGGCCTTCAGCAGAAGGCCCGCGAGGACGGGCGCGGGCGGTCGTGCCGGGAGGCTGCGCGCCGCCCAGGCCACCGCCTCCGCGAGTACGTCGCGTTCCACCCGGATCTTCACCGTAAGCCGCCTCCTGCTAATGCCTGGCTGCTCTCGCCCTGCGTTCGTCATCGGTCTGCGGTCTGCGTCGGCAGACGTGGTGTCGCTCGGCCCACAGCTGGGGAGAACACCGGGGACCAGTCTGACGCACCGCGCTGACAGTCGTTGCCCGCCTCGGTCAAGTCGCGTCGAGGCGCGGTCGGGGTCCCGGCGGCAAGTTGTGCACAGCCCCCACTTCGAAACGAATTCCCAGCTCTCTCTAGTTGGGAGTAGTAGTAGGGGCTGTGGAAACCGTGGATAACTGCCTTTTCGCAGGTCAGGGCCGGTTTTTTGTCCACCGGGCCTGTGGGCCGAGCCGGTGGACAACCCGCCCTCGCTGTGGACGGCGAAAAGTTCTGCACACGTGATGCACAGGCAAGGGCCACTTCTCCCCAGAGTCGTCCCCAGCTTCGGGCGGGTTCCCCACAGGGTGACAAGGACGATCGATGTGACGCCTTTCACTCGCCCCGGTGACGAGGCGCGTCGGGTTGCCGAACAGTGGACAGCCATGTGGAGAAGCGCCTGATCGCTGTGCACAACCGCTGCCATCCTGTGGGTCGGCGGTGGACAACGAAATGCACAGTCTGTGGAGGAAATCTCTGTCCACAGCCTGTGGAGATCTTTTGTCCACGAATCCACAGCCACCTGACCTGGGCTGATGATCTGTCACCAGCCCGGCCTGTGGATGGGATCTGGACAACTTTGCGGTCCCCAGGGTGTGGATCGCAAAAACCCGGCAGATCTGTGGAGAACTCCCGTAACCAGGCCAGTAATCGAACACCGGCGGGCTGTGGACGCAGCGGCGGCCGGCGCGGAGGAGGGCTCTGGGCCGGCTTCGGACCGGTCTCGGGCGGGTCCGGGAGGGCTGTGGGAGCGCTGCGAGAGCGCCACGAGAGGGCTTCGGGCACGGCAGAGGGCACGGCTGCGGGATGACTGCGGGCATGAAGAAGGGCGCCCCGGAGTCGTTCCGGAGCGCCCAAGAGAGGTGCGGGCCGCAGGGCCGGGCCGTGGGAGCCCGCAGGTCGGCCGTGAGGGCCGCCGTCAGCCGTTCTTGATGCGGTTCGTGAGCTCGGTGACCTGGTTGTAGATGGAGCGCCGCTCGGCCATGAGCGCGCGGATCTTGCGGTCCGCGTGCATCACGGTCGTGTGGTCGCGGCCGCCGAACTGCGCGCCGATCTTCGGCAGCGAGAGGTCGGTGAGCTCACGGCACAGGTACATCGCGATCTGCCGGGCCGTCACCAGGACCCGGCTGCGGGAGGAGCCGCACAGGTCCTCGACGGTGAGACCGAAGTAGTCCGCGGTCGCGGCCATGATCGCCGTGGCGGTGATCTCCGGGGCCGAGTCCTCGCCGCCGGGGATCAGGTCCTTGAGGACGATCTCGGTGAGCCCGAGGTCCACGGGCTGCCGGTTCAGGGAGGCGAACGCCGTGACCCGGATCAACGCCCCTTCCAGCTCGCGGATGTTGCGCGAGATGCGGGACGCGATGAACTCGAGCACCTCCGGAGGCGCGTTGAGCTGCTCCTGCACCGCCTTCTTGCGGAGGATCGCGATACGCGTCTCCAGCTCGGGCGGCTGCACGTCCGTGATGAGGCCCCACTCGAACCGGTTCCGCAGCCGGTCCTCCAGGGTGACCAGCTGCTTGGGCGGCCGGTCGCTGGAGAGCACGATCTGCTTGTTGGCGTTGTGGAGCGTGTTGAAGGTGTGGAAGAACTCCTCCTGCGTCGACTCCTTGTCCGCGAGGAACTGGATGTCGTCGACCAGAAGGATGTCCATCTCGCGGTACCGCTTGCGGAAGGAGTCGCCCTTGCCGTCGCGGATCGAGTTGATGAACTCGTTGGTGAACTCCTCGGAGCTCACGTACCGCACGCGCGTGCCGGGATAGAGACTACGGGCGTAGTGCCCGATGGCATGCAGAAGGTGCGTCTTGCCGAGGCCCGACTCCCCATAGATGAAGAGGGGGTTGTAGGCCTTCGCCGGCGCCTCGGCCACGGCGACCGCGGCCGCGTGGGCGAAACGGTTCGACGCGCCGATCACGAACGTGTCGAAGAGGTACTTGGGGTTCAGTCGCGCGGTCGGCTCCCCGGGACCCGCGGCCGGCGCGGGCTGCGCGGCCAGCGGGCTCGGAGCACCGCTGGGCACCCCGCGGCCGCCGGGTCCGCTCGGGCCACCGTCCTGGGCGTGGCGCCCGGTGTCCTGCGCGTGCCGGCCGCCGCCCATCGACGAGGTCTCGCCGGGATCGCGCCGCTGCGGCCGCTCGTGCGACCCGTGCGAGGGGCGGGAGGAGTGCGACGCGTCGTACGAAGAGCGCTCCTCATAAGAAGCGCGCTCTTCGTAGCCTCCGCGGTCCTCGTAGGAGGGTCGCTCTTCATAGGAGGGGCGTTCCTCGTACGAAGAGGGCTCGGGCTGCTGTCCGTACCGGCCGCCGCCGCGCTCGGGCTCGTAGCCCTGCTGCTCGTAGGGCGGACGCTCCTGCTGGCGGTAGTCGTGCTGCGGCTGCTGCGGAGGCGTCGCGTACGGATCGCGCTCGGGGAAGCCGAGCCGCGGCTGCTGCCAGCTGTACTCGTCCTGCTGGGGGCGCGGCCAGGCGCCCGGCTGCGGGCGCTGGTAGTCGGGGTAGGCGGGACGCGCGGTGGGCAGCGGGTCCTCGCGCGGTGCCTGCGGGGCCGCCTGCTCCCCGCGGCCGCCCTGCCCGTGCTCCTCCATGCCGCGCCGCTCGTAACCGCCGCCGTCGTACGCCTCGCGGCTGTCGCGCTGCTCGTACGGGTCGTGCCCCTGGCCCGGGGCGGGGGACGGCTCGGTGTCCTCGTAGCGGTGCTGCGGGGGCTGGGGGGCCGCCGGCACGGGGGCCTCGCCCACGGAGTCGTCGACGGTGATCGCGATCCGGATGGGGCGGCCGCACTCGCGGCTCAGGGTCTCGCTGACGACCGGGGCGAGCCGGCCCTCGAGTACGCCCTTGGCGAATTCGTTGGGGACGGCCAGCAGGGCCGTGTCGGCGACGAGTGCCAAGGGCTGGCAGCGCCGGATCCAGTGTTCGTCCTTCGTCTCGACGCCCTGCCCGCGGCCTTCCCCGAGGAGTTGCTCCAGAACTCGTGGCCACACTGCGGCAAGATCGGCAGGTACGTCAGCCACAGGGCACGCTCTCTCGCTGGTCCCACGAACGTGTGGTTCTCGGGACGGATCGGGAAGAAAATCGGGTGGGGTGGGGGGAAGGGAACGAATCGGGGTCCGGCCACGGTAGTCAGCGCGGCCGTCGCGGTTCAAGTTGTTGTCCCCAGCCTGTGGACAGTGTCCCTCACGCGCTGCCGGTTTGACCGGATGGCGTAGCCGCGCGTACCGTAACCAGGTCGAGTTGTCGATGGCTGCTGCCGCCTGCCTCCGATGGGCAAGGTCACGGACCGGAAGTTCTTTGCGGTGCGTGTAGCGGTGCACTCGGGCGTATTGCGAGCTACTCGTGGGCGCACGGTGACAGCCAGGCGATGTCCCGCCACCACACGATTTCTTCTGGAGCCCCCGAGTGAGCAAGCGCACCTTCCAGCCGAACAACCGTCGTCGCGCCAAGACCCACGGCTTCCGGCTGCGTATGCGCACCCGTGCCGGCCGCGCGATTCTCGCGTCCCGCCGTGGCAAGGGTCGCGCCCGCCTGTCCGCCTGACCGCGTAAACAGGTCATGACGTGCTGCCTACCGAGTATCGGCTGAGGCGGCGCGAAGACTTCGCGACCGCGGTACGCCGAGGACGTCGGGCTGGACGCCCGCTTCTCGTCGTCCATCTACGCAGCGGTTCAACGGACCCGCACGCGCCTGGGGAGAGCGTTTCCCCGCCGCGTGCGGGTTTCGTCGTGAGCAAGGCAGTAGGTGGAGCCGTCGTACGGAACGCGGTGAAGCGCAGACTTCGGCACCTCATGCGCGACCGAGTGGCTTCGTTGCCCCCAGGTAGCCTGGTAGTCGTACGCGCGTTGCCCGGAGCGGGTGACGCCACCCACGCACAGCTGGCCCGAGACCTGGACGCTGCACTCCAGCGGCTCCTGGGAGGGGGCGCGCGATGAAGTACCCACTGCTCGCCTTGATCAAGATCTATCAGTGGACGATCAGTCCGCTTCTTGGTCCGGTGTGCAAGTACTACCCGTCGTGTTCCCACTACGGCTTCACGGCCATCGACCGGCACGGTGCGATCAAGGGAACAGCCCTCACCGCCTGGCGCATCCTTCGGTGCAATCCGTGGTCGCCCGGCGGTGTCGACCACGTTCCGCCGCGCAAGCGTCCGCGTTGGCACGAGATGCTCCGGAACGCCTTGCGCGGGGACAAGAAAGCGGCCCCCGTCGTTGACGGCGACAGACAGCCTGCCCAGGACACCCCGTCCACAGCGACCCCGCCCCATGCCCAAGGAGCCTGATCAGGGACATGATTTCCGATATCGTCAACGCGATTTCCGGCGTCTTCGCGTTTCTCACCTACCCGGTGTCCTGGGTCATCGTCCAGTTCCACAAGGTCTTCGGGGCCATCTTCGGGCCTGACTCCGGCTGGGCCTGGGGCCTGTCGATCGTCTTCCTGGTGGTGCTGATCCGCATCTGCCTGATCCCGCTCTTCGTGAAGCAGATCAAGGCCACGCGGAACATGCAGCTCCTCCAGCCGCAGATGAAGGCGATCCAGGAGCGCTACAAGAACGACAAGCAGCGTCAGTCCGAAGAGATGATGAAGCTGTACAAGGAGACGGGTACCAACCCGCTCTCCTCGTGCCTTCCCATCCTCGTGCAGTCGCCGTTCTTCTTCGCGCTGTACCACACGCTCTCGGGCATCGCCGACGGCAAGAAGGTCGGCGTCATCACGCAGTCGCTGCTCGACAGCGCGCAGAAGGCCCACATCTTCGGCGCCCCGCTCGCCGCGAAGTTCACGGACAGCGCCGAGGCCGTCGCCAAGATGGGCGGCTCCTCGCTGACCGACGTGCGGGTCGTCACCGCCGTCATGATCGTTCTGATGTCGGCGTCGCAGTTCTACACGCAGCGCCAGCTGATGACCAAGAACGTCGACCTGACGGTGAAGACGCCGTTCATGCAGCAGCAGAAGATGCTGATGTACGTCTTCCCCCTGATCTTCCTGTTCATGGGCATCAACTTCCCCGTGGGTGTGCTCGTCTACTGGCTGACCACCAACGTCTGGACCATGGGTCAGCAGATGTACGTGATCAACCGGAACCCCACCCCGGGCAGCAAGGCCCAGGCCAAGATGCTCGAGGGTCTGCAGAAGCACGTCATCACGCACAGCGCCACGCGGACCAAGCGCGAGAAGACGATCGTCAAGGCCATCGTCGCCAAGGGCCGCGACCGCAACGAGTACGAGCGCAAGTTCATCAACGGCCTGACCAAGGCCCAGCTGGCCGCCCAGGCGGACGGCACCGTGGTGAAGAGCACGGCCGCGACCGCGGTTCTGGACGAGGACGGCGCCCCCAAGGCCGCCGGCCCGCAGAAGCGGCAGCAGCCCAAGCGCCAGTCGAAGTCGCAGCGCCAGTCCGGCCCCGCGCAGGGCGGCGCCGAAGACGCGGCCCCGGCCAAGACGTCGCTGGAGAAGAAGGACGCGCCCGAGGACGCCGCTCCCAAGGCCAAGCAGGCCGGTGGCGGCAAGCAGGCCGGCGGTACCTCCAACGGCCGCAGCCGCGCCAAGTCCAACCAGCGCAAGGGCCAGCCGCCGCGCTCCAAGTCCTCGTCCAAGAAGTAAGCCTTGACCCAAGAAGGAGCCCCTCCAGTGACGGAAGGCACCACCTCTCCCGAGGGTGGCGACACCCTGACCCGCCTCGAGCAGGAGGGCGAGATCGCCGCGGACTACCTCGAGGGTCTGCTGGACATCGCCGACCTCGACGGCGACATCGACATGGATGTCGAGGCCGACCGTGCCGCGGTCTCCATCGTCAGCGACGGCAGCGGCCGCGACCTGCAGAAGCTGGTCGGCCGTGACGGTGAGGTCCTGGAAGCCCTCCAGGAGCTGACCCGCCTCGCGGTGCACCGGGAGACCGGGGACCGCAGCCGCCTGATGCTGGACATCGCCGGTTACCGCGCCCAGAAGCGCGCCGAGCTCACCGAGCAGGGCGCCAAGGCCGCGGCCGAGGTGAAGAACACGGGCGAGCCCGTCAAGATGAAGCCGATGACGCCGTTCGAGCGCAAGGTCGTGCACGACGCGGTCAAGGCCGCCGGTCTGCGCAGCGAGTCCGAGGGCGAGGAGCCGCAGCGCTTCGTCGTCGTACTTCCCGCCTGAGCGGTACGTCGCTTTCCCGGCCCCGTCTGTTCGCAGGCGGGGCCGATCTTTGTCAGCCTGTTAGTCAGCCACCCAGTGCGGTAGTGCGGTACGGAAGGACGGTCCCCGTGACGGAGGCAGCAGAACTCCCCCCGGCTCCGGAGCAGGCCCGGGCGGTATTCGGCGACCGCTACCAGGACGCGGTCCGGTACGCGGAGCTCCTCGCCGACGCGGGAGTGCAGCGCGGCCTCATCGGCCCGCGTGAGGTGCCGAGGCTGTGGGAGCGGCACATCCTGAACTGTGCCGTGCTCTCCGAGGTCGTCCCCGAGGGCGTCACGGTGTGCGACGTCGGGTCGGGCGCCGGCCTGCCGGGCATCCCGCTCGCCCTGGTCCGCCCCGACCTCAAGATCACGCTGCTCGAGCCGCTGCTGCGGCGGACGACCTTCCTCACCGAGGTCGTCGAGCTGCTCGGGCTCGACCACGTCACAGTGGTGCGGGGCCGTGCTGAAGAGGTGCTCGGCAAGCTGACGCCCGTGCATGTCGTCACCGCGCGAGCCGTCGCACCGCTGGACCGTCTCGCGGCCTGGGGCGTGCCCCTGCTGCGTCCGTACGGAGAGATGCTGGCGCTCAAGGGCGACACGGCCGAGGAAGAGATCAAGAGCGCCGGTGCCGCCCTGAGCAAGCTGGGCGCGGTGGAGACCTCGGTCCTCCAGGTGGGCGAGGGAGTCGTCGACCCGCTGTCCACGGTGGTCCGCGTCGAGGTCGGCGAGAGCCCCGGTGGTGTGCGCTTCGCCGCCAAGCGTGCCAAGGCCGCGCGTACGGGCCGTGCTCGCCGCAGGCGCTGAGTTGCCGGCCGCCCCGTAGCGGGCGGCCTGTGGACGAGTACCGCTGATCCACTCTGACGAACAGCGGTACTCCACAAAAGCTGTCCCCCGTACGCACGTCGGGGTGTCGCGCCGGGTGGCATCGGCCTGCGGTGCATCGTGTTTCACGTGAAACGTCGCTCACTGCTGCAGGGCATCATCAGTCGCGGTCGCGCTGCGGCCGCCCCTCGCGACCGAAAACCTCTGGGATCCCTCGCCAAGGGCATGGAGTTGTCCACAGAAGGGGTTTCATCCACAGAAGACAGGGCCTCGCTGGTTCTCGACCCCGAAGGCATGGGAGGCTCTGTTCATTGCGAGCCTGAAGTCGAGGAGAGTGAATCCTTGCGGTCCGACGCCAACATCGCGGGACCGATGACCGATCCGGTCCCCGGTCCCCGTACCGAGTCGGCGGGGGAGGATGTTTCACGTGAAACACCGACCCCGATGGACGACACACCCATCGGTCGCGCTGCCCAGCTGGCAGTGGAAGCTCTCGGTCGCGCGGGCGAGGGCCTGCCACGCCCCGAGCAGACCCGCGTCATGGTGGTGGCCAATCAGAAGGGCGGCGTCGGAAAGACCACGACGACCGTCAACCTCGCCGCTTCGCTCGCGCTGCACGGCGCCCGCGTCCTGGTGATCGACCTGGATCCTCAGGGCAACGCCTCCACGGCACTCGGCATCGACCACCACGCCGAAGTCCCCTCCATCTACGACGTCCTGGTCGACAGCAGGCCGCTCGCGGAAGTGGTCCAGCCCGTCCCCGACGTGGAAGGCCTCTTCTGCGCCCCCGCGACGATCGACCTCGCCGGTGCCGAGATCGAACTCGTCTCGCTGGTGGCACGCGAGAGCCGGCTGCAGCGGGCCATCCAGGCGTACGAGCAGCCTCTGGACTACGTCCTGATCGACTGCCCGCCGTCCCTGGGCCTGCTGACGGTCAACGCGCTGGTAGCGGGGGCCGAGGTGCTGATCCCGATCCAGTGCGAGTACTACGCGCTGGAGGGCCTGGGGCAGCTGCTGCGCAATGTGGACCTCGTGCGCGGTCACCTCAACCCGAACCTGCACGTCTCCACGATCCTTCTCACGATGTACGACGGGCGCACCCGGCTGGCCTCGCAGGTCGCCGAAGAGGTCCGCACGCACTTCGGCGAAGAGGTTCTGCGTACGAGCATCCCGCGCTCGGTCCGTATCTCGGAGGCGCCGAGCTACGGGCAGACCGTGCTGACCTACGATCCAGGGTCGAGCGGTGCACTTTCGTACCTCGAAGCGGCGCGTGAGATGGCGCTGCGCGGGGTGGGGATCCACTACGACGCCCAGCAGGCCCACTCGGGCACGCAACTTGACCAGCAGAGCACGCCGGAGGGTATTCAATGAGCGGACAGCGGAGGGGACTGGGCCGAGGCCTCAAAGCCCTGATTCCGGCGGCTCCCACCCCTGAGGACTCGGTGTCCGCAGGCCCGGCGAGCGGCGTCTCGTCGTCCTCCAGCACGCTGCCGACGCTGACGTCGGAGCGCGGTGTGGCGGCGGCGAAGCTGGCCTCGCTCCCGCAGGCCGCCGTTTCGCGCGAGCAGGCTTCTGTTTCACGTGAAACAGAAGAGCCCCTCGCGCCCAGCGCTCCCGTCGCCGGCAGTGCCGAAGCGTCTGAGGTGGCGTACTTCGCGGAGCTGCCGCTCGACTCGATCACCCCGAACCCGCGGCAGCCGCGTGAGGTGTTCGACGACGAGGCTCTCGCGGAGCTCGTGACCTCCATCAAGGAAGTCGGGCTCCTCCAGCCGGTCGTCGTGCGGCAGGTCGGCCCCGAGCGCTTCGAGCTCATCATGGGCGAGCGGCGCTGGCGGGCCAGCCACGAGGCGGGGCTGGAGCGGATCCCGGCGATCGTCCGGGCCACCGACGACGAGAAGCTTCTGCTCGACGCGCTCCTGGAGAACCTCCACCGGGCGCAGCTGAACCCGCTCGAAGAGGCGAAGGCGTACGAGCAGCTGCTCACCGACTTCAACTGCACGCACGACCAGCTGGCCGACCGCATCGGCCGCTCGCGTCCGCAGGTCTCCAACACGCTCCGTCTGCTGAAGCTGTCGCCGGCCGTGCAGAAGCGGGTGGCCGCGGGTGTGCTGTCCGCGGGGCACGCCCGTGCTCTGCTCGCGGTGGAGGACTCCGAGGAACAGGACCGCCTCGCCCTGCGCATCGTCGCCGAGGGACTGTCGGTGCGTGCCGTCGAGGAGATCGTGACCCTGATGGGCTCGCACTCCAAGAGCACGACGCGGGCCAAGGGGCCGCGGGCCGGGGCGCGTGTCTCCCCGGCGCTCACCCAGCTGGCGACGCGTCTGTCGGACCGGTTCGAGACGCGCGTGAAGGTCGACCTGGGCCAGAAGAAGGGCAAGATCGTCGTCGAGTTCGCCTCGATGGAGGATCTCGGCCGCATCCTCGGCACGCTGGCTCCGGGTGAGGGCCCGGTGCTGCAGAACGGCCTGCCGGAGACGGCAGAGGCCGACGAAGAGGACTGAGTCACCCCTCGCTCGACAAGGCGGGCCGTGTCCGGTGTGTACCGGAACACGGCCCGCTCTTTGCTTTCTTACGGTATCGGTGGAATCTCATCGTGGTTACGATGCGACGGGGAAGGACGCAGCCACCCAGTAGCACCTCTGAGAGGGAAGCAGTGGTCATGCGATCAGTGAGTCGCGGCGGACTGGTGACCGCAGGTCTCGGTCTGGGAGCTGTCGGCGGTTTCGTCGGCGGGCTGCTCAGGGAACGGAGCGCTCTGACCGCCGCCCGGGTCGCGGCGGGCGAGGGAAGCGAGGAACTGTCTTCATGGGGCGTCGCCTCTTACCGCTCACGCTGGACAACCTTCCGGACCTTCCCAAGCGCTGTCGCTCGTGCGTCTTCTGGGAACTGGACCCCGTCAGCGGCGAAGCAGCGGTAAAGGCCGGAACGCCGGGGCTGGAGAAGGAAGCCTGGATCTCCGCCGTCCTCCTCGAATGGGGCTCCTGCGGCCGCGTCGTCTACGTGGACGACAACCCGGTCGGCTACGTGCTCTACGCCCCGCCCGCGTACGTGCCGCGCTCCACGGCGTTCCCGACGAGCCCCGTGTCCCCCGACGCCGTCCAGCTGATGACCGGCTGGATCGCGCCGAGCCATCAGGGCCAGGGACTGGGGCGGGTCATGGTGCAGACCGTCGCCAAGGATCTGCTGCGCCGCGGCTTCAAGGCCATCGAGGCGTTCGGCGACGCACGGTGGAAGGAACCCGCCTGTCTGCTCCCCGCGGACCATCTGCTCGCGGTCGGCTTCAAGACGGTGCGGCCCCATCCTTCGTATCCACGACTGCGGCTGGAACTGCGCACGACGCTCTCCTGGAAGGAAGACGTCGAGATGGCGCTGGACCGCCTGCTCGGGGCGGTGCAGAAGGAACCGGCGCTGCGCCCCCTGTGAACGCCGAAGGGACCAGCCCACAGGGCTGGCCCCTTCGTGTTTCACGTGAAACATCGGCGGCCGTCCACCGGACGGCGGCGCCTCACCTTACTCGGCGATGAACTCCTCGAGGTCACGCACGATGGCGGCCTTCGGCTTGGCACCGACGATGGTCTTGGCGACCTCGCCACCCTGGTAGACGTTCAGGGTCGGGATCGACATGACGCCGTACTTGGCGGCCGTGCCGGGGTTCTCGTCGATGTTGAGCTTGACGATCTCGATCTTGTCGCCGTACTCAGCCGCGATGGCCTCGAGCGACGGCGCGATCTGGCGGCACGGACCGCACCACGCGGCCCAGAAGTCCACCAGTACGGGCTTGCCGCTCTTGAGGACGTCCTCCTCGAAGGAGTCGTCCGTCACGTTCTTCAGGTTGCCGGCCACAGCTGGCTCCTTTTTTTCTCGGGGGGAATGCGGGAGGGGAGTTCTGGGGTCAGACGTTCGCGGTCTGGGTCTGCTCGGGCTCGGCGGCCTCGCCGTCGGCGAGCGCGGCCAGGAAGCGCTCGGCGTCGAGGGCGGCGGAGCAGCCCGTGCCGGCGGCCGTGATCGCCTGGCGGTAGGTGTGGTCCACGACGTCACCGGCGCCGAAGACACCCGTCAGGTTGGTGCGCGTCGAAGGGGCCTCGACCTTCAGGTAGCCCTCGTCGTCGAGCTCGAGCTGGCCCTTGAAGAGCTCGGTGCGCGGGTCGTGGCCGATCGCGATGAAGAGACCGGTGACAGGCAGCTCGGAGGTCTCGCCCGTCTTCAGGTTGCGCAGCGTCAGGCCCTCGAGCTTCGGGTCGCCCTTGATCGCGGCGACCTCGCTGTCCCACACGAACTTGATCTTCGGGTCGGCGAAGGCGCGCTCCTGCATCGCCTTGGAGGCGCGCAGGGTGTCGCGGCGGTGCACGATCGTCACGGACTTGGCGAAGCGCGAGAGGAAGGTCGCCTCCTCCATCGCGGTGTCGCCACCACCGATCACGGCGATGTCCTGGTCCTTGAAGAAGAACCCGTCACAGGTCGCGCACCAGGAGACGCCACGGCCGGAGAGGGCGTCCTCGTTGGGCAGCCCGAGCTTGCGGTGCTGGGAACCGGTGGTGACGATGACGGCCTTCGCGCGGTGCACGGTGCCCGCGGTGTCCGTCACGGTCTTGATCTCACCGGTGAGGTCGACGGCCACGACGTCGTCCGGGACGAGCTCGGCGCCGAAGCGCTCGGCCTGGCCGCGCATGTTGTCCATGAGCTCGGGGCCCATGATGCCTTCCTGGAAGCCCGGGAAGTTCTCCACCTCGGTCGTGTTCATCAGCGCGCCACCGGCGGTGACGGCGCCTTCGAACACAAGCGGCTTCAGCGACGCGCGCGCGGTGTAGAGCGCCGCCGTGTAGCCGGCGGGCCCGGAGCCGATGATGATCACGTTACGGACGTCGCTCACGGCTGGATTCCTCGTCTCTGCGGGACTGCTGCGTTCTGCCGGGGGAGCCTCTTCTCCGGACTCTCACCCCACCCAACGGATCCTACGGGGCGTGCATTCCCGACGTGTCCGAGCGCACGTCGGGAGTGCGTTCGGACCGGGTCAGCCGCGGTCGTAGGAGTGGGTGTACAGCAGCTCGCCCGGTGTCGCCGAGGACTTCTGGGCGCAGGAGGCGTCCACCACGAAGGCCGTGACCCGGTGCTCCGGGTCGGTCTTGTGGGGCAGCACGACGAGGTACGCCTTCTTCCCCTGGTACGTGCCCTGCTCGGTCGCCAGGGGAGCCTCGGTGCGGCGGGTCCCCTGCTGGACACACGGCGGCACGTCGTCCGACGCCAGCTTCGGCATCGGGGAGTCCGATCGCGGAGTCTTGGGCCCGCTGTCCTGGGTGCTCAGGGAGCGGTCCTTGGCCTTGCGGTCCAGGAGCTGCGTGACCTTGTCTCCGAGCGTGCCCGCCGCCAAGGTCCCGGGGGCGGGCGCCTCGGCGGTCGAGGACCGGTGCGCGGTCGGCGTGCCGCCCCCACCGCCGCTCTGGAGCAGGAGCGTCCCCATGCCGAGCGCGGCGACCGTGAGCACCGTGCCGATGGCGGCTGTGGTGCGCCGGCGGACGCGCCGGTTCTTGCGGCCCGGGCCGGTGCTGGTGCTGCGGGCATGTCCGGTGGGGCGATCGGAGGGCCGTGCGGTGTCGGGTGTTGTTTCACGTGAAACACCGATGGTTTCACGGACGGGTTCCTCGAGCCGGTCGTGCCGCGAGTGCTGCTCGTCCTCGGGTGCGAGCGTGTCGAGGAAGGCCTCCGCCGCGAGCGCCGCGTCGATGCGGCCGGCGATGTCCTCGGGCATCCGGGGCGGGCCGGGCATGGTCCCGAGCATGCCGCGGATCTCCTGGAGGGACGCGTGGACGTCCGCGCAGAGCGGGCAGCCGTCGAGGTGCCGCCGGATCTCCGCTGTGCGGGACGGCGGCAGCAGGCCTTCGGTGAGATCGGAGATCTCCGTGACCTCAGGGTGCTCCGTCGTGCCGGTCGAGGAAGTCACGCTCGTCCACCTCCGCCCTTCACCGCAGCCGAATCATTGGGTCCTGCCTCGCCCGGAGGACCCGCTGCAGGTGGGACGGATGTCCCCTGCGTCCGGTTCCGTCCGGCCGACGGGTTCTCGCCGCCGTCCTTCCCGCGCCGCTCTTCGCGGAGGTGGGTGAGCAGGGGCAGTAGTTTGGCGCGGCCGCGTGCGCAGCGGCTCTTGACCGTGCCGGTGGGGACGTCGAGGACCTGTGCCGCTTCCGCGACCGGATATCCCTGCATGTCCACGAGGACGAGAGCGGCCCGCTGATCGGCCGGGAGCGAGCGCAGGGCCGCCAGGAGTTCGCGGTGCAGATCAGCACGTTCCGCGGGAGCCTCCGCCGATTCGTGCGGCTCCAGGAGTTGCTCCAGGCGCTCGGTGTCCTCCATGGGCGCCGTCCGGCGGGAGGCCGTCTTGCGGGCCCGGTCCAGGCAGGCGTTCACCGTGATCCGGTGCAGCCACGTCGTCACCGCCGACTGTCCGCGGAAGGTGTGGGCGGCGCGATAGGCGGACACCAGGGCGTCCTGGACCGCGTCCGCCGCCTCTTCCCGGTCGCCCAGGGTGCGCAGCGCGACGGCCCACAGCCGGTCCCGGTGCCGCCGCACGATCTCGCCGAAGGCGTCCTTGTCCCCCGCGACATGGCGGGCGAGGAGGTCCTGATCGCTCGCTTCGCCGTAGGCGTCGTCCACTGCCGAACCCCCTCCCCCTGGTGTCCTGCTCCGTCAGCCGGTGAACTTCACTTCCGTGATGCCCTGCTTGTACCCGGCGCCGCTGTAGCCGTCCTGGCCGGCGTGCGGCAGTGCGGTCAGCCAGACGAGCACGTAGCGGGTCTTGACCGGCTTGTCGGCCTTGATCTCCGCGGAGTCCTTCGCCGTCTGCGTCTGAGAGCCGATCCGCTTCAGCCCGCTGACCGCTCCCGGGTTCAGGGAGTCGGAAGCGTACAGCGACACGGTCGTGTGGTCACCGCTGTAGCGCAGGCCGATCGTCGCGGCCGAGACGTCCTTGGCGGAGCCGAGGTCGTACACGATGCCGACGCCCGGCTTTATGACCATCTTCGGACCGTCGAGGAAGGACTTCGTGCGCCAGAACGTCGAGCGGTCCCCGTCGTAGGTCTTGCCGACCTCGCCCGCGGCCTGGGCGCTGCCCTCGGCCACGTACTCCTGGGCACCCGAGATCGCGAGCGGCGCGGCGGGCTTCTTCTCGCCCTTCTCGCCGCCGTCCGTGGTGTGCGTCGTGTCCGTGCCGTCGCTCTTGCCGCGGTCCATGAGCGCGTCCGCCAACTGCCAGCTGCCCAGGCCCAGCGCGGCGATGAGCAGCGCCGAGACGGCCCACTTGAGGGCCTTGCCGGTGCGGCTGTGCAGCGGGGGCGGAGGCGCCGGCACGGGCTGGGTGGCGACACTCGTGCGGCCGTAGTTGCCCTGCTGGTACGTGGTCCGCTGGTACTCGGGCGGCGCCGTGAACGCGGGCTCCGGCGGGCGGATCTTCGGCATCTCGCCGATCGCCTTCACCAGGTCCTCGGGCGTGGTGCACGGAGGCTCCTGACGGGACGCCGTCGCCCCGTCGTTGGCGAGCGCGCGCATGGCGAGCTCGGCGAGGCCGCGGTGGACGCCGGCCCGCACCTGGTCGGGCGCGATGAGTCCGACACCCTTGGGCAGCCCCGACAGGCCGTACGCGTCGTTCTCGTACGGCCAGCGCTGGGTCAGGGAGGCGTAGAGGAGCGCGCCGATCGCCTCGGTGTCGGTGCGCTGCGGGGTGTCGGAGGAGATGCCGCGCAGCGCCGCGTTCACGGCGAGGCCGCGGATGCGCCACTGGCCGGTGGAGGTGCGCAGCACGGCGCTCGGCGTCAGGCGCAGATGGGCGAGGCCCTCGCGGTGCGCCGCCGCCATGGCGAACGAGACCTGACTGACCATCTGGTAGGCGTCGTGCGCCTCCAGGGAGCTCGCGGCCAGCAGCGCGGTCAACTCCGTGGCGTCGGGCAGCCACTCGTGGACGACGTAGACGAGCTCGTTCTCCTCGACCGCGTCCAGGACCTGGACGAAGCGAGGGTCACCGAGGAGGGCCGACGACCGGGCCGCCGCGAGCACCGAGCGGGCCCGCGGATGGTCGGCGGGCAGCAGGTGCACGCCGACGGCGCGGCGCAGTTTCTCGTCGACCGCACGCCAACTGCTGAAACCGTCCAGACGGGTGACACATTCTTCGAGCCGGTAGCGCCTGGCGAGCTTGTGGCCGCTGTGCAACTCGGGTGGCGAGGACGTGGCGGGGCTCAGGTGCGTGCCCGTCTCCGCGGTGTCCGCGGCCTCCTCCTGCGCCGGTGTGTCCTGCTCTTCGGTCTTGGCCACCCCGTCGGCCGTGGCCCGCTCCGCCTTGTCCGTCTCGGCGGTCAGCGGCTCGTCGCCGCCGTTGTCGGCCACGTCGACGGCAGCCGTGCTCCGTTCCGCCACCGTCGTTCCTGCCTCCCCATCCGTTGCACTCACTCCGACGCCAAAGCCAATTGTGCCCACAGTCCGACGCTATGCACGACACGCGGTGCTCGTCGAAGGTTGTAGGCGCATCCGGCCGACTAGCGACCGAGGCGACCGCGGACCATCCCGACCATCGAATTCAGCTCCTCGATGCGCATCTTGCGGGCCGCCACGTAGAACACGGCGAGCAGCGCCGCGCCACCGACGACCAACGCCGCGATGGAACCGAACGCGCCGTGGCCGAGCATCTCGGTGAGCGCGTACCCGATTCCGCCGCCGATGACCGCGGCCGGCACGGATGCGAGGCAGAGCCGTGCGTACGTCCGCACGACCTGACGGCCGTCGAGGTCGCCGCCGAGCCTGTTGCGCAGGCGCCGCCAGGCGATGCCGACGCCGATCGCGTACGCGAGACCGTACGAGAAGGCCATGCCGACGACGGCCCACCGCGCGGGCAGGATCAGGTAACAGACGGCCGAGGCCGCCGCGTTGACCGCCGCCACGATGACCGTGTTGTAGAAGGGCGTCCGGGTGTCCTCGTAGGCGTAGAAGCCGCGGAGCACCACGTACTGCACGGAGTACGGGATGAGGCCCAGGCCGAACGCCATGAGGATGTACCCCATCGACTGGGCGGCCTCGGTGCCGCTGGAGCCGAAGAGCAGGGTGCACATCGGAATGCCGAGTGCCACGAACATGAAGGCCACGGGGACGATCGCCACCGCGGAGGTGCGCAGACCCGAGGAGATGTCGTCGCGGACCGCGCCCGGGTCGCCGTCGTGGGCCGAGCGCGAGATGCGCGGCAGCAGCGCGGCCATGACCGAGACGGTGATGATCGCCTGCGGCATGCCCCAGATCAGCTGGGCGTTGGAGTAGCCCAGGATGCCGGTGCCCTTGACGTCCGAGGCCTTGCCGGCCGCGGTCGCGAGCTGGGTGACGACCAGGACGCCCGCCTGGTTGGCGAGGACGAACAGGACGGTCCACTTGGCGAGCCGGACCGCCTTGCCGAGGCCGTGGCCCTTCCAGTCGAAGCGCAGCCGGAAGCGGAAGCCGGTCTCGCGCAGGTACGGGATCATCGCGAGGGCCTGGACGACCAGGCCGAGCAGCGTGCCGATGCCGAGGAGGCGGACGCCCTCCGGCGGGATGTTGTGCACCGTCATGTGCGAGTCGGCCGCGGTCCCGTAGACCCACAGGAACAGGCCGAACGTGGTGATCATGACGATGTTGTTGAGGACCGGGGTCCACATCATCGCGCCGAACTTGCCACGGGCGTTCAGGATCTGACCCATGACCACGTGCACGCCCATGAAGAAGATCGTGGGCAGGCAGTAGCGGGCGAAGGTGACGCCGACGTTGTTGGCCGCCGGGTCGTCGGCGACCGAGGTCGACATCAGCCTGATGAGCAGCGGCGCGGCGAAGACGACGATCGCGGTGATCGCGGCCAGCGCGACCATGACGAGCGTCAGCAGGCGGTTGGCGTAGGCCTCGCCGCCGTCCTCGTCCTCCTTCATGGAGCGGACGAGCTGCGGCACGAACACCGAGTTCAGACCGCCGCCGACGGTCAGGATGTAGATCATCGTCGGCAGCGTGTACGCGACGGTCCAGGTGTCACCGAGCAGACCGGCGCCGAGCGCCGCGGTGATGATCACGGTGCGGACGAAACCGGTGAGGCGGGAGACGAGCGTGCCCGCCGCCATCACCGCGCTCGACTTCATGAGGCTCGCGGCTCGGCCCGCCTTCTTCGGCGCGGCGGCCGGTGCGGCCGCCGGCGTGGGCGCGGGCACCGTCGCCTTGCCGAGGTACTGGGTCTGGTCGTCGACCGGAGGCCCGGCGGCGGCGCGCCCTCCGCTGTAGCCCGGCTGCTGGTCGCGGAACAGGTGCGCGAAGGCGTCCGGCTCCTCGCGCTCCTCGCCGGCCTGCGTCACGAGGTCGTCGACGCCGACGAACTGCGTCGTGCGCGCGTCGTCGCCGTACGGCAGGTACTGGGTGGGGCCCTCCGGCTCCGGAGCGGGCGTCTGGGCCCACACCCGGGGGTCGGGCTGGTACTGGTTCGCGGGCGGCGGGTCGTACAGCGGCTGCGACTGGTACGTGCCCGGGGGCGGCGGCGGGTGCGCGGCGCGGTCGTACAGCGCCTCGGTCACCGGGTCCTGGGCCGCGAGGTCGTTCGCGCGGTACGGGTCCTGGTCGTAGGCGTCCTGCAGATAGGCGTCCTGCGGATACGCGTCGGGAGCGGGCTGGGGCGGCGGCACCTGGCCGCCGGCCCCGTGGGCCCCGGTGCGCGGGTGGCCATCGCCCGAGGCAGAGCCGCCCGAGCCCTGGCCACGGTCACCGTTGTACGGCGCGTTCATGGATACCCCACCTCATCGTCCCCGGCCCACCGGCCACGACATCGCTCAACGGTCCACTCTCTCACCCGGGCCCGACGGGGCCGTGCTTTCCGAAGCGGTGTCAGCGGTCGGGTCACTCGCCTGCTGCGGAACCTGTGCCTGGGTGGCGGACGCCGGCGCCTCCTCGGGCGCGCCGTCGGCATCCTCCTGCGCCTCGTCCTGCGGGGCGTCCTCACCGTCGCGGTCCGCGGCGGCGCGCTTGCGCTGGATGTACATCCGGAAACCGGCCAGGACCAGCAGCAACACACCGCCCGCGATCACGAGCATCACGGTCGGGGTGATCTCCGTGACGTCGACCTTGAAGTCGAGCTCCCCGCCGTACGGCTGGCCGTCCTCGGTGTAGAGCTGCGCGTGGACGGTGATCGGACCGGTCGCCTTGGCCGTCGTGGTGAACTTCACGGACTGGCTGTGGCCGCTCGCGATCGTCACCACCTTGTCCTCGAAGTCGTGGTCGCCGATCTTCAGGCGGGTGCCGTTGTCGGAACGCAGGCGCAGGACGAGGTGGTCGACGTCCTGCCACAGGTTGTTCTGGACCGACACCGGGATGGTCGCGCTGCGGCCGGAGAGCCGGACCGTGGACTTCTCGATCAGCTTGACCTGGCCGGTCAGCCCCGACAGATACGTCGAGACGCCGTCCCGGAAGGCCCGGGAGTCCTTGGCGCGGCCGCGCCAGGACGTGGACATCTCACGGTCCATCGCCCGGCCGAACGGCGTCACGACACGGGACTCGTCGGTCAGGACGACCTTGAAGTTCTCCAGATCACGCTGGGTGGCGGCGATCTGCTCGAAGGCCGGCCGGGAGAGCTCCTGGCGGCGCAGCGCCGACGGGTAGGACCGGGTCGAGGGGACGCGGGTCGTCGCGCCCGGATCGGGCTTGGCCTTGGCCGCCGCGGTCAGGGACTGGGACTCGGACCAGCCGCTGTCCTGGAGGTCCCGCACCGCCCGGGCCATCGCCTGGGCCTGACTGGCCGACGGCATGCGCTGCGGGGCGATCACGACGCTGCGCTGCTTGTCGGTCTGCATGTTGAGCATCAGGCTCTGGGCCAGGAACTCCTGGACGGCGAGCGTCGTGCCCTCCGCGCTCGTCATGTCGCCCTGGAAGGCTGTGGAGAGGCGTGCGTCGCTGACGACGGCCGTGGCACCGCCGCCGATGGGGCGCGCGGCGGACGGCGTGTACTGCAGGGCGCCGGCCTCACGGAAGGTGTCGCTGCGCGCGATGATCTTGTCGGCTCCGGCCGACGTGGCGACCTTCACGACGTCCGGGTCGAGGGCGCCCTCGGCGGGCCAGGCGTAGGACGTGTCCGGCCGCACGTGCAGGACCGTGTCCACGGTCGCCACGGCGGCGTCCGTGGCCGCCTTGAGGTGACCGAGCGAGCCGCCGACCTTCGTGCCCGAGTGCGCCAGCGAGGCCAGGTCGGGATCGGCGAAGGGCAGCGTCACGACCTTCTGGTCGCGCACCGCCGTCTCCAGCTGTCCCAGCCACTCCTTGGCGACGGCCTGGTCCTTGCCCGACGTGAGCTTCCCGTCCGCGCCCTTGATCTTGTACGACTCGGTCATCGCGTCGACCGACGCCAGCAGATCGGGGTCGATCACCCAGGTGACGTCGAGCTCGCTGCCCAGCGCCAGCATCTGCTGGAGCCGTCCGCCGGGGCCGATCTCCTTGGCCAGGCTGTCGTCGTCGAAGACCGGCGTCTGCTCCTCGTTCGTGCCCGTCTCGGCCGTGAGGTGCGTGTCGGAGATGAGCGGCCACAGGACCGTCGTCCGGGTCCGGGTGTCCGCGCCGCCGGGCTGCCAGGGCAGGAACGTCCGCTGGATGCCGAGCGTCTGCTGGAAGCGCTGCGCGGCCGTCTGCCCCATGAGGGCGACGCTGATCTGGTAGACGCCGTCGGCACCCAGGTGCAGCTGCTTGACGGGTACCGAGAGAGTGAAGTCCTGAGGGACCCCGGGGTCGAGGCGCGAGAACTTCTGCGCGTACTTGCTCGCGACCTCCGTGCCGTCCGGGACACCGCCCGTGGCGCGCTTCGCGGCCCCGTCGATCGCCGAGCGTCCCCCGTAGGACGTGCCGACCCGGAGCCCCACGTGGGCGTCCGTCACGGCCTGCTTGCCCTTGTTCGTGACCCGGCCGCGGACGGTGACCGTGCCGCTGTCGTCGGGCGCGGTGGGCGAGAGGGAGGTCACGGCGACATCGACGGTGTTCGTCCCCGTGGCGGCGGCGGTCGCGGCCGCGGGGGATGCCGCCTGGGCCGCGGGGGCACCGGGCAGCAGGGGCAGCGCCGCGAGCAGCGGCGCGGCGGCCAGTGCCGCTCCGGTGCGCCGCAGCAGTCGGCGGGCAGGAGAGGGATTCATCCCTGGGAAGTCTGCCGCCTCGGCCACGCGCTCGTCCGTCCCTCGTCGTCGTCAGTGGTCGCAGATGTGTCCACGCATGGTAACGAGGCGCGCTGTGGCTCAGTGCCTGGGTCCGCCTCACAAGATCGTGGAGACAGGGTAGGGGCGCGCGGGGGCCGGTCGTGCCACGGCCCCGGCAAACGGTTCGGCCGGGGGTGCCGGGGGCACGTACCCTGTCCTGTTGTGCCGAACGCCAATGAAGACAACGCCAGTGCCCTGAGCGAGGTGCAGCACCGCGCCGTCAGCGAGCTGCTGCGGGTTTCGCCCGTCGCCGACGAGCTCGCCCGCCGATTCCAGGAGGCCGGGTTCTCTCTCGCCCTGGTCGGCGGCTCGGTACGCGACGCGCTGCTCGGCCGGCTCGGCAACGACCTGGACTTCACCACCGACGCCCGCCCCGAGGACGTCCTCAAGATCGTCCGTCCCTGGGCCGACGCGGTGTGGGAGGTCGGCATCGCCTTCGGGACCGTCGGCTGCCAGAAGGACGCGCGGGTCGACGGCGTCGACCAGAGCTTCCAGATCGAGGTCACGACCTACCGGTCCGAGGCCTACGACCGCACCTCGCGCAAGCCCGAGGTGTCCTACGGCGACTCCATCGAGCAGGACCTCGTCCGCCGCGACTTCACCGTGAACGCGATGGCCGTCGCGCTGCCCGAGAAGACCTTCGTCGACCCGCACGGCGGCCTCGAGGACCTGGCCGCGCGGATCCTGCGCACGCCCGGCACCCCCGAGGAGTCCTTCTCCGACGACCCGCTGCGGATGATGCGCGCCGCACGCTTCGCCGCGCAGCTCGACTTCGAGGTGGCCCCCGACGTCGTCACGGCGATGACGGAGATGGCCGACCGCATCGAGATCGTCTCCGCAGAGCGCGTCCGGGACGAGCTGAACAAGCTCATCCTCTCCGCGCACCCCCGCAAGGGCCTCACCCTGCTCGTCGACACCGGCCTGGCCGACCGTGTCCTGCCCGAGCTGCCGGCCCTGCGCCTGGAGCGGGACGAGCACCACCGGCACAAGGACGTCTACGACCACACGCTGATCGTGCTCGAGCAGGCCATGGCGCTGGAGACGGACGGCCCGGACCTGACGCTGCGCCTCGCCGCCCTGCTGCACGACATCGGCAAGCCGCGCACTCGCCGCTTCGAGAAGGACGGCCGGGTCTCCTTCCACCACCACGAGGTGGTCGGCGCCAAGATGACGAAGAAGCGCATGACCGCGCTCAAGTACTCCAACGAACTGGTGAAGGACGTCTCGCGCCTCGTCGAGCTGCACCTGCGCTTCCACGGGTACGGCACGGGCGAGTGGACCGACTCGGCCGTGCGCCGTTACGTGCGCGACGCGGGCCCGCTGCTGACGCGTCTGCACCAGCTCACCCGCTCCGACTGCACGACGCGCAACAAGCGCAAGGCGAACGCGCTCTCGCGGGCGTACGACGGTCTCGAGGAGCGCATCTCCCGGCTCCAGGAGCAGGAGGAGCTCGACTCCATCCGCCCGGACCTGGACGGCAACCAGATCATGGAGATCCTGGACGTCCGTCCCGGCCCGGTGATCGGTCAGGCGTACAAGTTCCTGCTGGAGCTGCGGCTGGAGAACGGTCCGATGGAGTACGACGCGGCCGTCGAGGCTCTCAAGGAGTGGTGGGCCGAGCGCCCACAGGACTGAGCGGACACAGAACTGAGCGGACACCGGCAGGCGGGGCGTTGTTTCACGTGAAACAACGCCCCGTGGCATGTACGGGCGGCGGCCCCTTCGCGGGCGGGCCCACTCAGGAGTCGTGTTCGCGCGGCGATGTTTCACGTGAAACAACGTCCTCGGACTCCCGGCCGAAGCGGGCCATGACCACGCAGACGGCTCCGTACAACGCCGCGACGAGAACCACGAGCGGGACGGAGCGGCCGTCGGGCGGGAGCATCAGCGCCGCGACTCCGGCGGCCCCGACGAACGAGACGTTGAACAGCACGTCGTAGACGGAGAAGATCCGGCCCCGGAACCCGTCGTCCACCGAGGACTGGACGAGGGTGTCCGTCGCGATCTTCGCGCCCTGGGTGGTGAGTCCGAGGACGAAGGCGGCCACCAGTATCGGGGGCGGTTCGAAGGCGAGGCCGAGGGCGAGCTCCAGGACGGCGGCGACGCCCGCGCAGATCGTGATCCAGCCGCTGGGCCCGAAGCGTCCGGCAGCCGCCGGGGTGACGACGGCCGCGACGAAGAAGCCGGCCCCCGACACCCCCACGGCGAGTCCGAGCAGGGCCAGTCCCTCGGACTCCGTGGACGACCAGGCGTACCGGCACAGCATCAGCACCATGACGAGCAGGGCGCCGTAACAGAACCGCATGACGGTCATCGCGGCCAGCGAGCGCGTCGCGGCCGGCCGGGAGGTGAGGTGCCGCACGCCGGAGAGCAGATCCCGCGCGGCCCCGGCCAGGGCGGCACGGAGCCGGGGCTGGACGAGTTCGGGATCGGGGCCGAGCAGTTCGGCGTCCATGGACAGGGACGCGAGCGCCGCGCAGAGATAGAGGAAGGCGCCGAGCAGGACGACGGCCGCGTCGGAGTCCGAGGCGATCAGACGGACACCGAAGGCCAGACCGCCGCCCAGCGTCGCGGCGAGGGTGCCGGCGGTCGGGGAGAGTGAGTTCGCGACGACGAGCCGGTCCTCGTCGACCACGCGCGGCAGTGTGGCCGAGAGCCCGGCGAGCACGAAGCGGTTGACCGCCGTCACGCACAGAGCGGAGGCGTAGAAGAGCCAGTCCGGGGAGTGGACCAGCATCAGGACGGCCGTCGCCGAGGCGAGCAGCACGCGCAGGAGGTTGCCGTAGAGGAAGACCTGGCGGCGGCGCCAGCGGTCCAGGAGGACTCCTGCGAACGGTCCCACGAAGGAGTACGGGAGGAGCAGGACGGCCATCGCCGAGGCGATCGCGGCGGGCGAGGTCTGTTTCTCCGGAGAGAAGACGACGTACGTGGCGAGCGCGACCTGGTACACGCCGTCGGCCCCCTGGGAGAGCAGCCGCAGCGTGAGCAGGCGCCGGAAGTCGCGCAGGCGCAGCAGGAGGCGCAGGTCACGGACGACAGCCATGGGGCACAGCCTCACATAAGAGGCAGGCCCCCGGAGGCACGACGTGTGCGATTCCGGGGGCCTGCACAGCCCTCAGGCCGCGGGTGCTCGGCACGCTTCATGTTTCACGTGAAACACCCGCCTGGGGAAGGTCAGCGCTCGACCTCGCCCTTGATGAACTTCTCGACGTTCTCGTAGGCCTCGTCGTCGAAGTACTGAACCGGCGGGGACTTCATGAAGTACGAGGACGCGGAGAGGATCGGGCCGCCGATGCCGCGGTCCTTGGCGATCTTCGCGGCGCGCAGGGCGTCGATGATGACACCCGCCGAGTTCGGGGAGTCCCAGACCTCGAGCTTGTACTCCAGGTTCAGCGGGACCTCACCGAAGGCACGGCCCTCGAGGCGGACGTACGCCCACTTGCGGTCGTCGAGCCACGCGACGTAGTCGGACGGGCCGATGTGGACGTTCTTCTCGCCCAGCTCGCGGTCGCGGATCTGCGAGGTGACGGCCTGGGTCTTCGAGATCTTCTTCGACTCGAGGCGGTCACGCTCGAGCATGTTCTTGAAGTCCATGTTGCCGCCGACGTTGAGCTGCATGGTGCGCTCGAGACGGACACCGCGGTCCTCGAACAGCTTCGCCATCACGCGGTGCGTGATGGTGGCGCCGACCTGCGACTTGATGTCGTCGCCGACGATCGGGACACCGGCCTCGGTGAACTTGTCCGCCCACTCCTTGGTGCCGGCGATGAAGACCGGGAGGGCGTTGACGAACGCGACCTTGGCGTCGATGGCGCACTGCGCGTAGAACTTCGCGGCGTCCTCGGAACCGACGGGCAGGTAGCAGACCAGAACGTCGACCTGCTTGTCCTTGAGGATCTGGACGACGTCGACCGGAGCCTCGGCGGACTCCTCGATCGTCTCCCGGTAGTACTTGCCGAGGCCGTCGAGCGTGTGACCACGCTGGACCTGGACGCCCGTGTTCGGGACGTCGCAGATCTTGATGGTGTTGTTCTCGGAGGCGCCGATGGCGTCGGCCAGGTCGAGGCCGACCTTCTTCGCGTCGACGTCGAACGCGGCGACGAACTCGACGTCACCGACGTGGTAGTCGCCGAACTGGACGTGCATGAGGCCGGGGACCTTGGTCTCCGGGTCAGCGTCCTTGTAGAACTCGACGCCCTGCACCAGCGAGGCGGCGCAGTTGCCTACGCCGACGATGGCTACGCGAACCGAACCCATTCCGGTTGCTCCCTGTGTGTACTGGTGAAGTCCTGAGCGGACTTCACATGGCGGTGTCGTCGGACGGATCCGGCCGGGTGCTGTCCCGATGCCGGGGCAGGCCGCCCGTCTCTCCAGATGTGTCCTGCTGAGCTGCGTCCCCCGGACCCGACCGTTGCTGGTCGCGACCCGCGCGCTCGCTCTCGATGAGCTCGTTCAGCCAGCGCACTTCGCGCTCCACGGACTCCATGCCGTGGCGCTGCAGCTCGAGCGTGTAGTCGTCCAGGCGCTCCCGGGTGCGGGCGAAGGAGAGGCGCATCTTCTCGAGACGCTCCTCCAGCCGGCTGCGACGGCCCTCGAGGACGCGCATCCGCACGTCGCGCGACGTCTGCCCGAAGAAGGCGAATCGCGCGGCGAAGTGCTCGTCCTCGTACGCATCGGGGCCGGTCTGCGAGAGCAGCTCCTCGAAGTGCTCCTTACCTTCCGCCGTCAACCGGTAGACGATTTTGGCGCGACGTCCTGCGAGCGGGGTCGCGGGAGCGTCTTGGGGACCGGCACCCGTCTCCTCGATCAACCAGCCGTTGGCGACCAGCGTCTTGAGGCAGGGGTAGAGGGTCCCGTAACTGAAGGCTCGGAAGACCCCCAGCGACGTGTTGAGTCGTTTGCGCAGCTCATAGCCGTGCATCGGGGACTCGCGGAGCAGTCCGAGGACGGCGAACTCGAGGATCCCGGAACGCCGGCTCATGTCGCCTCCTCACTGCCGCGGGCCTGTGTATCGACTCTTTATGTCGAGCTGATGTATCGGCTCGATACATCCCGACGATAGAACGAGGTCACGGTTGGGACAAGAGGGATCACGGTGAACGGCGTCACATCACCGATTCGTAGGAAGCAACTTGCCTGATTTGGGGTGAACTTCGCCTCTCGGTGGGTTTTGACGGTGCGTAGTCTGTCCGCCATGCAGACCACCGGGAACCAAGTGATGCCTGGGGGCGTCGTCGTCCCCGGTGGAGTACGGGTGAGTGCCGGAACGGGCTCGTCCGTAGTTCGGGGGGACCGGAAACCAGCCGCCGTCCAGGCGCGACAGCCGCGCCTGCCCTAGGAGTAGTCGTTCGATGAGCGAGCACCGTCGCAAGCCCCCGCAGCCGCAGGGCGGCGGGCGCGCCGCGGCCCGTCGCGGAGCATCCGGAGCATCGTCTGGGCGCCGCGCGGCGCCGCGCGACAACACTGTGTCACCGTCCGATTCCTATGGAGGCGGCGGAGAAGCGTCCTGGGGCGGCCGCGCGGAGGCGCGCCGTGCCGCCCAGCGCGGTGCCGGAGGAGGCAGGCGCAGGGCGCCCGAGGGCGGCGCGGGCCGCGGTGGAGCCGGTGGTGGCGGACGCCGCGGCGGAGGCGGCCCCGGTGGCCCGAACGGGCCCGGACGCGGCAGGGGCCGTGGGCCGGCCCGCCCGGAGAAGAAGAGGTTCATCGACTACCCGCGTGCCTACAAGGACGGCTGGCGCCGCTGGGTGCCCTCCTGGCGCCTGGTGACCGGACTGTGCCTGGGCTTCCTCGGCAGCCTCATGGCCGTCGCGGGCGTCGCGTACGCGCTGGTGGGCGTCCCGAACGTGGCGATCGCGGCCAAGCAGCAGAACAACGTCTACTACTGGTCCAACGGCAAGCCGATGATCGCGACCGGTGGTGTGACCAACCGGCAGATCATCAAGTACGCGGACATCCCGGAGGAGATGCGCTTCGCCGTGATGTCGGCGGAGAACAAGACCTTCGAGACCGACAAGGGCATCGACCCGATGGGTATCGCCCGTGCCGTGGTCAACATGGCCAAGGGCGGCGAGACCCAGGGTGGCTCGACGATCACCCAGCAGTACGTGAAGAACGCGATGCTGGACGACCAGTCGCAGACCGTCTCCCGCAAGTTCAAGGAGCTGCTCGTCTCGATCAAGGTCGGCCGAACGGTCGACAAGGACGACGTGATGGCCGGCTACCTGAACTCCGCGTACTACGGGCGCGGCGCGTACGGCATCCAGGCGGCCGCCCGTACCTACTTCGCCAAGGACGCGTCCGATCTCAACGCGAGCGAGTGCGCGTTCCTCGCGGCCGTGCTCAAGGGCGCGACCTACTACGACCCGGCCGGCTCGCCCGGTATCGACCCGGTCAACGCCACCGCGGAAAAGAACACCGCTCGTGCCGAGCTCCGCTGGAAGTGGATCCTCGACGAAGAGGTCAAGGACGGCCGGCTCACCCAGGCCGAGCGTGCCAAGTTCGACAAATTCCCCAAGCTGCAGAACCCGCGCAGCAACGCCCAGCTCAGCGGCCAGATCGGTTATCTAGTCGACCTTGCCAAGGCGAGTGTCCTCAGGAACACGGAGATCACCGAGCAGCAGCTCAGCAAGGGCGGCTACGAGATCCACACCACCTTCGACCGCAAGAAGGTGAACGAGCTCGAGAACGCGGTCAAGAAGGTCCGCAAGGAGAACCTCGACCCGAAGCGCACGTTCCAGGGCAAGAAGGTCGACACGCACGTCCAGTTCGGTGGCGCCTCCGTGAACCCCAAGGACGGGGCCATCGAGGCCATCTACGGCGGTGAGGACGCGACCAAGCACTTCACCAACAACGCCGACGTCACCGGTGTCCAGGTCGGCTCGACCTTCAAGCCGTTCGTCCTGGCGGCGGCCTTCGAGTACGGCGTCAAGGACCCGGACGCCGGCAACGACCAGGACGAGACGACACGCACGATCGTCTCGCCGAAGAGCCTGTTCAGCGGCAAGAACGGCCTGAAGATCAAGGACTACGACGGCACGATCTGGCGGAACGAGAAGGGCGAGGAGTGGAACCAGGAGAACGACGGCAAGCAGTCCTACAACCCGCCCAGCTACCAGATCGACCTGCGTGAGGCCATGCGCGAGTCCGTGAACTCGGCCTATGTGCAGCTGGGCATGGACGTCGGCCTCGACAAGGTGAGGGCGACCGCGACGAAGGCCGGCCTCCTGGAGGACAGCTTCGCGGACTCCAACTACCCGTCCTTCTCCCTCGGCACCTCCGACCCCAGTGCGATCCGTATGGCCGGCGCCTACGGGACGTTCGCCAACAGCGGTCAGCAGAACGACCCGTACTCGGTGAAGTCCATCGACCACGGGGGCGAGACGATCTACCAGCACAAGTCGCAGGCCAAGCGCGCCTTCGACAACCCGGTCGCCGACAACGTGACCGACGTGCTGAAGACCGTGGTCGACAAGGGCACCGGTACCGCGGCGCGGCTGCCCGGCCGCGACGTGGCCGGCAAGACGGGTACGACCGACGGCAACAAGTCGGCCTGGTTCGTCGGCTACACCAAGCAGCTGTCCACCGCGATCACGATGTACCGGATGGACGACAACGAGAAGAACAAGAAGCGCGAGTTCCTCGAGATGTACGGCACCGGTGGTCAGGACAAGATCCACGGTGCCTCGTTCCCGGCCGAGATCTGGCACGACTACATGTCGCAGGCCATGGAGGGCCAGCCCTTCGAGTCCTTCCCGACGCCGGAGCCCATCGGTGAGGTCGTCGGCAAGCCGAGCCCGTCGCCGACCCCGTCGATGACGGCGTCGCCGTCCGAGTCCGCTTCCGCGACTCCGTCCCCGAGCCAGTCCAGCGAGAGCACGTCCCCGTCGCCCACGGAGACCTGCAACAAGTGGAAGGACTGGACGTGCACCACTAACGGCGGCACGACCGACGGAGGGACGACCGACGGCGGGACCACGGACGGCGGAGTCACTCCGGATCCGTCAGGCAGTGCCACGGACACCACCGGGAGCACACGCGGCAACGGCAACGGAGGGGGCCTCTTCGGAGGCACAGGCTGAGTGAACACGCTGTGTTTCACGTGAAACACAGCGTGACCCCGTGTCGGGGGGGGGGGGGGGGCCCCACCCCCCCCCCGCCCCCACCCCACCCCCCCAAACCCCCACCCCCCCACCCCCCCCTTGAAACTCGGCCGGTTAAACGGTCTGATAGCGTCGGAAACCCAACACCGACGGCACGCGCCCGGAGGAAAGCCCGAGAGGG